>JBDKVD010000295.1:0-1677 GCA_039679325.1 Smithella sp. | reverse complement strand
TTTTCGGCAGGCTGTAATGAATAATCCAGCGGATATTTGATTTATCTATGCCCAGCCCGAAAGCAATGGTTGCACAGATAATTTGAATTTTGTCACGGATGAACGCATCCTGGATTTTGCTGCGATCCGCATTTCCCATGCCGGCATGGTAATAAGCCGCCTGATAGCCCCGATCACAAAGCTTGGAGGCGATGTTTTCCGTCATCCTGCGGCTGAGGCAGTAAATTATTCCCGGCTGACTTTTTCTGCGGGATAAAAAACGTAGAATCTGCTCCAGCCGTTTGCGCCCCGAATAGACCGCCAGACTTATGTTGGGCCGGTCAAAGGAAGCGATGAACTGGTATTCTTCCGGTATCTCCAACTGCCGCAGAATATCATTGCGAATCGCGCGGTCCGCCGTAGCGGTAAGTGCGATAAGTGGAATATCCGGAAATTTTTTTCTCAGAACATGCAGCTTCATGTAATCGGGACGGAAATCGTGCCCCCAGGATGAAATACAGTGAGCCTCATCCACGGCAAAAAGGGAAATGCGTAAGCTTTGCAGGAGACCGATCATGGAAGCGACTGCCAGCCGCTCCGGCGAAATATAGAGCAGCTTGATATCGCCTTGCAGACAAAGTCTGATAATTCCGGCGCTCTCCTCTTCCGTCTGAGTGCTGTTAAGAAATGCGGCGGCGATGCCGTTTGCCTTGAGTGCATCCACCTGATCTTTCATTAAAGCGATCAGCGGCGATATGATTATAGCCGTGCCTTCTCTGAGCAGGGCGGGAATTTGAAAGCAGATGGACTTTCCTCCACCCGTCGGCATAAGAACCAGCGCATCTTTGCCTGCCAGCACATGATCGATTATTTCCGCCTGCAGCGGGTAAAAGGTTTCATAACCGAAGTATTTTTTAAGGGCTTCCTGCTTCTTCATTCGCCTCACTGCATCATCACTAGTTGGAAATGGAATTACGATTCCATCCCTTGAATAAAAGCCAGAACATTTTTGCCGAGGACTGAATGGTTGTAGCCGCCTTCCAAAATGCCGAAACATCCGCCATTGTTGCGCCGTGCCGTTTCCCGCACCAGTTGCCCCATGAATTTATAGTCTTCCGTCTTCAAGAGGCCACCCCAATCCTGCTCGTGATTATCGAAACCGGCAGAAACGGCGATCATATCCGCATCGGTTTGCGAAAGCTTCGCTTCCACGGTTTTTAAATAATCGTTACGATTCGACCCTGATGGATTGAGAATCGTAACGTATTCCTTACTGCCCAGAATGTTTACATTCCCGTCGCCGTAATGTAGATCAAAATCAAGAATAAAAGCTTTTTTTATTTTCTCTTCCCGATGCAGCTTTTCCAAAGCAATGGACATATTGTTGAAATAACAGAAGCCCCAGGCGCTTCCCGCCGAGGCATGATGCCCGGGAGGACGAATAACGGCAAAGCACGGCTCGGTGAGGGCCGTTTCGGCGGCCAGAATTGCGCCACCTGCGGCCAGGGCGGCGATATCATAAACACCTTCGCGCTCGACATCTCTTATATGATGAGGAGTGTGCACTTTGAGGATATCTTCTTCCGAAGCGGGAACCGGTTCAATAAATTTTACTTTGCCGCGCAGGGCAATTTCTATTGCTTCGATTCTTCCGGGAGCGGATGCGGGATCGGACGTATAAACCTGTTTGTATTCTTC
>JBDKVD010000294.1:0-2489 GCA_039679325.1 Smithella sp. | reverse complement strand
TTCTGGAGATCGCCCGTACGCTGGCCGTGGAACCGCAGCTTATCCTGATGGACGAACCGGCCGCAGGATTAAACAGCCTGGAGACGGCTGAACTGGCGGAGCTCATTCGGAAAATTCGGGAATCGGGGATAACCATTGTGCTGGTGGAACACGACATGGAACTGGTAATGGATGTTTGTGATTCCATCATTGTTTTAAATCTGGGAAAAATGCTGGCGGTAGGCACTCCCCGCGAGATACAGGAGAATTCTGCGGTTATCGCGGCATACCTGGGTGAAGGATGACAACGGCTTATTAAAATTGCCATATACAGCGTTGCGCTTCGGCTTTCGTCATTGCGACGTACGAAAAAAGTACGTCTCATTTCTCAATCCGAGCGCGCCTTGTCTCTGACAATTTTTCTAAAGCCTTAAAATTATAACTAAAGCTATGCTGAAAATAAAAAACATCAATACCTATTACGGCCAGGTTCATGCTTTAAAGAATATTTCCCTGCACTTGAATGAGGGCGAAATAGTCACGCTTATCGGCGCCAATGGAGCGGGTAAAACTACCCTGCTTAATTCTTTATCCGGTATTGTTCCGGTGCAAAGCGGTGAGATTTTTTTCGCCGGGTCATCAATGATCAATTTTGCGCCGAGCCGAATCGTCAGACTGGGCATATCGCAGGTTCCGGAGGGCAGGCAGGTATTCAAGCCGCTGTCAGTCGAAGATAACCTGGAACTTGGAGCCTATCAGCATTACGGCTCCAGAGCGGGCAGGGCGGAGGCTAAAAATACCGTCTCCATGATCTACGATTTATTTCCCATATTGCAGACCAGAAGAAAACAACTGGCCGGAACGCTGTCGGGCGGAGAGCAGCAGATGCTTGCCGTCGGTCGCGCATTGATGGCCAAACCAAAACTTTTGCTGCTCGATGAACCGTCAATGGGACTTGCTCCCATGGTTGTCCAGGAAATATTTCGAGTCATCGAAAATCTGTCCAATGAAAAGAAAACGACCGTGCTGTTGGTGGAACAAAATGCCCGCGCAGCTTTGAAAATAGCCCACCGCGGCTACGTTCTGGAAACGGGGAAGATGATTCTGGAGGGGAGCGCCTCCGAATTATTGGAAAATAAAGACGTGCAGCGGGCCTATTTGGGCAGGGATAAGAAAGAAATCTGGGAGAGATAAAGGGTGCTGTTGAAAAACGCTCATCTACGGCGTTGCGCTGCAAACCTAACCGCTCAACGTATATTCATATACGCCTCGCGATTCGGTTCTTGCGCGCCTTGTATCTGAGCATTTTTGACCAGCCCCCAAAAAGGGTAATATTAACAGCCTAAATTTTTCGGGAGGTTTTACTTATGAAGATCTGGGATCCGACTTCTGAGTGTATGTCACGCGATGAATTGGAACAACTGCAACTGGAACGACTTCAGGCGACAATCAATCGCGTGCATAAAAACGTCACCCATTACCGGAAGAAATTTGCTGAACTGGGCATCATCCCGGAGGACATTCGTTCACTTTCCGATTTAACCAAACTACCCTTCACTACTAAAGATGATTTACTCACTGACTATCCTTACGGAATGTTTGCCGTACCGCTTCGAGAAGTAGTGCGCATCCATTCGTCTTCGGGAACAACCAGCAAGCCGATTGTTGTCGGTTATACCAAAAATGATGTCCGCATCTGGTCTAATCTTGTTGCCCGTTTTATGACTTCCGCCGGCGTCACTTCCGACGATCTGGTGCAGATAGCTTTCAGCTACGGCCTTTTCACGGGCGCCTTCGGCATCCATTACGGTGCGGAGACGATAGGCGCTTCGGTAATTCCCATGAGTACGGGCAATACGGAAAAGCAAATCATGATTATGCAGGATTACAGGACAACCGTATTAGTCGGCACTCCCAGCTATGCTTTGGAGATCGTCTCCCGTATTGTTCAGGCCGGAATCGATCCGAAATCGCTTTATCTGAAGGTTGGACTTTTTGGGGGAGAACCATGGTCGGAAAAAATGCGCGGGGAAATCGAGGCCGGACTTTGTTTGAGCGCAATGGATAATTACGGCGTTTCCGAAGTAATCGGGCCCGGTGTTGCCGGCGAGTGTCAATGCAGAACCGGCCTGCATATTTACGAAGATGCCTTCATTCCGGAGATTATTGATCCGCAAAGTGGCGCTTCACTGCCCCCCGGCAGCGAAGGCGAACTGGTGCTGACTACGCTGACCAAGGAAGCTTTCCCGATGATTCGTTACCGTACCGGCGACATCACCAAACTGGATTATGCTCCCTGTGCCTGCGGCAGAACTCTGGTGCGTATGCAGAGGGTTCTACGGCGTTCCGACGATATGCTCATTATCCGGGGTGTTAATGTTTATCCTTCCCAGATTGAAGAAGCAATCGTGAATGTTGCCGGGGGTGAAGCCCCTTGCCAGATAGTCGTTGACCGACACGGGGCAATGGACAGTCTCGAAGTAGTAATCGAAGTTACCGACAAAATATTT
>JBDKVD010000293.1:0-5420 GCA_039679325.1 Smithella sp. | reverse complement strand
CTTTTATCTTAAACACAAACTAACCTTGTTCGCGTTCCAGTATTTCTCCTAACATCAGTGCTGTTTCGCCAACTATGTGGTAACACCTTTTTATTGCATCGCTACCCTGATAAAACTCTTTCGCCTGCTGACGGTCCTTCCAATTCACACAGGCAATATCGCGACAACATATCGAACCATTCCGATTCACAATCTCGTCGCGAAACCGCCGAAATACCTCATCAGCGACTTTCCACATCTTTGTATCTTCTTTTTCGTCACTTTTCGCACGGCTGTAGCGTAATCCCAACACGGCCATGGCACCAGCCAAAGCACCGCATACCTCGCCATTGCCGCATAAGCCTCCGCCGAAACCGCCCATAGCCCGAATGACATCGTCGTTGCCCTTCCCCAGCTTCTCCTGTCCCACCGCTGCAATCACCTGACTGCAATGAAACTTCTGCACTGCAAACATTTCAACCGCTTTTTTCCTCATTTCTTTCGGTGTCATCCTCTTTCCTCCTTAGTTATTGAGACTGGTATTCGCGGTATTACTCATTTTCTGTCCGGCTTGCTGATTCCATGTTAAAAATTAAATAACATAGTCGACGCATTTATCAAGGAAATAATCATAATTATCAATCCCTGGCGGAGGATATTCCAGTTATCAAGCGTCTGCTTTTTTTCCTGATGTCAGCGAACAATTTCCAGAATAATTTTCATCTCTTCTTTCGAAAGAACGGCCGGGCTGTTTTTACTGTCCGCAAGAGAGACGGTTTTTTCCATATCAGCAGCCTTCATGCCGAAACATGAAAGCTGTGGAAATTTCAGAGCCTGTGTCCACTTATGAAGGACGCCTAAAAAATGTTGACAATAGAAGGTGTCTTCATGACTTTGATCATTGACAAACAACCTTCCGATATCGGCAAAGCGCTTCCGGGTGACAATGTTTTTTTCCTCAATAATTTTTTTCACCACAAAACTCATCACAGGAAACAGGAGCTTCCCGCAGGCAATGCCATGAGGGACCGCGATCAGTCCGCCCAGAGGTCCCGCGATGCCGTGCACGGCGCCAAGCCCGGCATAGCTCAGTGTTATTCCTGAAACCATTGCGGCGTAAGACATTTTTTCACGCAGAGAAATATCATTGTTTTGCTCAAGAGCAAGCCCGGGCAAACTTTCCGCCACAAGGGAAAGAGCCTTTAAGGCCAGTGAATCGGTAAAAACGTTTGCCTTTGTTGAAGTGTAAGATTCAATTAATTGGGAAAAAGCATCAAATCCGCAGGCAACTGTAATATGCCGGGGCAATGTCAGCGTCAGCCCGGGATCGATAAGGGCGACATCAGGCATATAAGCATCATGCCGGAGTGACTTTTTGTAGCCTTGTTTCCGGTCACAGATTACGGCATTTTTTGTCGCTTCACTTCCTGTCCCGGCGGTTGTCGGTACGGCGATGAAAGGAACTTTTGCCCCGGTGGGTTTTTTTATTCCCACACCTTCCAGATAGTCTTTCACGGAGCCGCTTTCCCTCAGCATGGCGGCGACTGCTTTGCCGCAGTCAATGGCGCTGCCACCACCTACAGCCGCAACCGCGTTGACCGGCATTTTCCGATATTCGCCGGCAATGATATCTATCAACTCCGTTGTGGGTTCATCCCAGACGGACACCGTTTTGTATTTGATTCCTGCCTTATCCAGCATTAAAGTAAGGGCATCCCATCGACCGGAATTTTTCAGCGATTCGCCACCGGTGATAATCAGCGCATGAGAGCCGTATGAATGGATGACTTCGGGAAGTTCGGAAATTTTGCCGACACCAAAAATGATTCTGGGCAGTCTGACAATTTCAAAAGCATTTATCGATTCCATATGGATTTCTCCGGCAGAGCAGTAATGGCCACTATTGTTGTGAAAGACAACCTCTTTAAAATTTATCTATATCAAATTAAGGCGGAACCCCAACTTCATTAAACATTCATTGACGCTCTCGTAATTATTCCTCGCAGCGAGTCTTCCTGCGATGCTTCTTTGCGCCGGGCAATTACTTGGGGATGAGAATGAAAAGCCAAGGTCATCTTCTGCGCATTTTTTTCATCGGTCAGTCTCGGTAATCGAATTTCGGCGCAGATTCGCTCTGTTCCCTGCGGAAGGGGATGCAAAGGCACAAAGGTCACTGAATCGGCGCCGATATCAACGGCAGCATCCAGCATCTTCTCTTTCAGGTGATCGGTTTCGCCCGGCAGTCCAACAATAAATGATGCAACCGTATACATTCCCAGTCTGCGCATGGACATAATGGTATCACGGCAGAGAGCAAGGCTGTATCCTTTGCCGATTTTTTTTCCGCTTTCCTCGTCGACTGTCTCAATCCCGACTGAAATTCTGGCAATCCTGGCTGCAGCAAGCGCCGGTAGTATTCTTGAATCGGCAGACAGATCGTCAATGCGCGCAGAAGCCAGGAAGAAAAGCGGCAAAGGCCCCTTCTCCAACCGAGGACAGATCTCGAGAATTCGCGCTGCGGAAGCGGCAAAGTTGTCGTCGGCGATAAGGATCATCCATGCGTTGTGCTGTTCCACAAGATGCTGAACTTCCGATGAAACACGTGCTGAGGGAAAAGATTTCCAGGTATGAGCGTAAAATTGCGAGGTTTCGCAAAATGAACATCTGTGCGGACATCCACGACTGGTCTCCATCAGGTGAATGCCGTCGGATGGAATGCTGATCAGGTCCCGCGCGGGCAAAGGAAGCTGTTCCGGAGGAACAACGGCAGCGGCTGGAATACGGTCAAGATTTTTTTTGTCCAGTCGGATTGCTCCGGGCACATCGTCCATCGTGTTTTGCAGCATAGTCCTGAAGGGCTGTTCTCCCTGCCCAAAGACCACTGAATCTGCTCCAGCAGCCAGCAGCGGGTAAGGATACATGGAGGCGCCGTGCCCGCCGCATACCAACCGCGGTACAGGTCTTCCATTTTGTTTAAACATTCGACGAGCCGAACGGATCAGGGCACAGGCACTCTTAACCGAAGATGGTGACATGACTGTAATGCCGATCAGGTCATACTTTTTCGACAGCATGACGCTGGATGCCCGGTCAACGGTATGATGCGTGGCATCAAAGATGGAAATCTTCGCCAGATCCCGTACGTATGCTGCAAGCACTGCCAGGC
The DNA here is from genome assembly GCA_039679325.1 of Smithella sp. GTDB lineage: Bacteria > Desulfobacterota > Syntrophia > Syntrophales > Smithellaceae > MVRV01. The sequence goes on along the minus strand of JBDKVD010000293.1, from coordinate 2,275 downwards.
TGAAAGTGCCGAAATTGAATCGCGACCGTTCGGGTGGTTTGACGAGCAGGATGTTCATATTACCGGAGATAGATCAGCGGGCAGATAGGTTAGAAGTCTTTCCGGATCCAATTTTTGCAGTTTGGACACCAGCCTGATCACCTCCGTTGCATCGATTCTTGTGTAAACGCATTGGAGGGACGTGCTTCCGGGCTTGATATTCATAAGGCCGGTAACTGCGAAACATGGACCGTTGCACAAAGCTTGTGACCAGCAGGCCCTGCAGGCGGTTCTTTTCATAATACTGCGGCCGGTGGCATTGCGAAAATGAGAAAGCGCACTTTTGTCTATTTGCGAAAATACCGATCCGACTTCAAAATCAGGAACACCAATCATCCGGAAACACGGATACAAAACGCCGTCGGAGCCGGCGGCATAAAGCGATCGCCCCGCTCCACACCGGTACCTTTGAATCCCAAAACCCATTGCGCGGGGAATCATGTTGCAAAAACGGCTCAGCGCCGCACGTTTCCTTCCGTGGCCAAGATCATTCGCATAACCGGCAACAAAAGAACGATAGCGCTGAAGATCATCAATTGTAAAGGATGCGCTCTCCGCAACTGCGGCTACCGGCAATAGTTCGATTTGAGCAACATTCAGGGATTCACAAAATTCAAAAACTTCCGCAGGATCAGTGCCGGGTGAAAGGACGGCGGTAATGCTCAATCGCTCTCCTATTGCCTCGACAAGTCTTTTTACGGCATCGATGGCTTTTTGCGAAGTGCCGCGCCCTTTTCCATCTTTTCTGTATGCATCATGCACATGCGGCGGACCGTCAAGGCTGACTTTTACATGCCATGCAGGAGTCGACAGCTGCTGCAGCAGCTTTTTATTTAAAAGAGTTCCGTTGGTGGTAAGAAAAAATTGCGGCGGCGCAAGCTGATATTCGTCGGATAATCGCTGCGATTCAATGGCACATTTTTCCAGCAACGGCGCTGCGAGCAGAGGTTCGCCGCTGCCGAAGCGCAGCGACGGGACAGTTCCCGCAGCAAGATTCTGAAACAGAAACTGAAGCGAACGCCTGAGAACCTCCTCCGTCATTGGCTTCCTTCGGGGCATTGTCGCCGCTTCGGCGCAGTATGAGCAACGCAAATTGCATTGTCCCGACAGGTCAAGCGCCAGCGAACATATCCGCCAATTTTTAGCATTTAATTTTGGCAGGGAAAGATCAGATGGATTAAAATCCCCGGGAGGATATAAACAGGCAATAGAATCGGCATTTTCTAACATGAATCGGCCACAATCATCATATACCGGCTAATACGAGCAGTTTCTCCGGTTCATTTTTAAACTGCTGATAAATCATTCGAGCCACATCGCAATTTTTTCGGACAATGTCGCATTCGGAATCTCCGCAAAAAGGCATCATGGCAGGACAGCCCCCTCCGCACAACGGAAGAGCGCTGCATTGTGCGCACTTTTTTTCTTTTGGATGATTTTCAACCCAGCGGCGGCCCTTTTCGCGAAATTTCCGATCATTTACCAATCCCAGGCTGTTGCTTGCCGCATCCAGGAGAATACACGGCAGCACCTGAGCATCAGGAGTAACGCCAAACATTGTTATTCCCGCGCCGCAGAATCGCTGCCTGGGCTCATTTTTAAGAAGCTGAAACACACGGCTGGTAAAGCGATCATCCCGGGGCAGCCTTTCCTGCCTGATATCTTCGATGATCTGCACACCCAGCTTTTCCAGATCAGCCAGATACTCTGCACGCTCATCTTCGTTGAGTGAGTATGCTGTTACATCGGCCGTGCGAACCGCCTGGGACTTTATTGTATCGACATCAAGACTTTTCAGGTACGAAACAGCCCTTACCAGCGGCCAACCTGATCTGACAACGGCAGATCCGCGGACCCGACACGATGTTTTTTCCCGCAGCTCATGGATGAACTTTATAACCCTGGCATGAGTGGATTTTCCCGCTTTGTCTTTGCGGCATTCATCGTGAATTTCCGGGGGGCCATCGATGCTCACAACCACACCGAAATTGGCGTTATCAAGTAAATCTATGACCTCCGGCGTCGCTGAAACACCGTTGGTTGTAACAGCAAAAATAAATTTATTTTCTCTTTTTGATAAGGCCCTTTCCACGATGGCGCGCATGGCCGGAACATTGCAAAACGGCTCTCCGCCATAAAAATGGAGACAGACCGTCTCCACATCAGAAAATTCCTCATCCAGAACATCAACTATATGACGAGCAGCATGGACGGACATGGGCTCGACATTCTTCGT
>JBDKVD010000292.1:0-35941 GCA_039679325.1 Smithella sp. | reverse complement strand
GAAAATCTACCCTGTAAATCCGAGTGGCGGCCAAATCGAGGGAATACCGGTTTTTCGCAGCATCCTTGACATCGAGGACACTATTGATACAGTCTGTATAATTCTCCCTGCCCAACTGGTCTATGATGCGGTCGTCTCGTGCGCTGACAAAAAAGTCAAGAATGCCATTCTCATCAGCTCGGGTTTTTCTGAAATCGGCAATATTATTGAAGAAAAAAAAATTGTCAATTATGCCCGTTCTAAAGGAATGCGGATTCTGGGGCCCAATGTTTTCGGTGTTTATTCCTCCGAATCCCGTTTAAACGCTACATTCGTTTCCGGCAATATCCCGTCCGGTCATCTGGCCATGATCACCCAGAGCGGCGCACTCGGACTGACGCTTGTCGGCCAGGCTTCCGTGGAAAATATTGGACTTTCCGCCATTGTCTCCGTGGGCAATAAGTCGGATATTGATGAGTCCGATCTCCTGGCCTATCTATGCAATCATGCGCCCACCCGCGTTATTTTTATGTACATTGAAGGCATCCGCAATGGTGAGAAATTCATCAAAGCGGTGCGAAACGCCTCGTTAAAAAAGCCCATACTGTTGATCAAATCAGGTCGTTCTTCCAAAGGCGCACAGGCCGCCGCCTCTCATACCGGTTCTCTGGCGGGTTCGGACGAGGTTTTTGACGACGTGGTCCGCCAGTCGGGTGCGCTACGTGCAGAGAGTACCAGGGAGGCTTTTAACTGGGCTATGTTTCATATGGCCAACCCTCTTCCCAGAGGAAATAATGTCGTGATCGTAACCAATGGCGGGGGCGCCGGTGTGATGGCGGCGGACGCCTGCGAAAAATACGGCGTCAATCTTTATGATGATCCCCAGGAACTCAAAAAAGTTTTTTCTCCCGTTATACCAGCCTTTGGATCTGCTAAAAATCCGATTGATATCACCGGTCAGGCAAAAGCCGCCGATTTCATAAAGGCATTCGATGCGGCTCTTGCCGATGACAATATCGATACAGTGTTCGGCATCTACTGTGAATCCGCACTATCACCGGCCGACCATTTGGATACCATCATCGAAGAGAACTTTCAAAAATATAAAGAAAACGGAAAGCTGATTGTTTTTTCACTTTTCGGTGGTCAAACAACTTCTAATTACGTGACAGCGGCAAAAAAAAAAGGGATCCCTGTTTCCGACGACGTTTATGACACTGCCTCCGCACTGGGCGCCATTTATCGCTATAAGAGCTACCTGGAAAGTCATTTCACTTCCGATAAGACGGCCAACGCCTCACTGAACATGGCCCCCATCTCAACTATTGTTTCCGATGTAAAGAAGAAAGGAAGGTTTTTCCTTCTCGCCCATGAAGCTCAAGAGGTCATGAATCTGGTCAACGTCGCCATTCCAAAAAGCATCCAGGCCCGCACGGTCAAAGGTGCGGTCGAAGCCGCCACTGCCATTGGTTACCCCGTGGTAATGAAGGTCGTCTCCAAGGATATAATCCATAAGAGTGACGCCGGTGGAATTGCCCTGAATCTGGAAAATGAACTGGAGGTTATTGACGCTTACGGCGCCATTATGCGTAACTGTAAAGAGCATGTTCCCGGTGCAGTGATTGAAGGGGTCGATATTTCAGAAATGGTTAAACCCGGAACTGAGCTGATCGTGGGCGCCAGAAGGGATAATATCTTCGGCCCCATAATTATGATCGGTCTGGGAGGAATTTATGTAGAAGTTATGAAAGACGTTTCTTTTCGATCCCTTCCCGTTTACACACAGGACATTATCAGCATGATAAAGGAACTCCGTGCTTATCCTCTGCTGCTGGGAGTACGGGGGGAAAAAACAAAAGATATTGCTGCCGTTGTAAATGCCCTTGTCATTCTTGGGACCATCATCAGTCGCTGTCCGGAGATTTCCGATATTGAAATTAATCCCCTGGTTGTTTATGAGCAGGGTGACGGAGTAAAGGCGGTGGATATACGCATTATTCTTGCAAAAAGTGAAGAGAGGTAAAATCAATGGATAAATTTGTCATCACATCCATGCGGCAAAGCGCAGGCAAAACGAGCCTGATTATTGGTCTGGCCAAAGCGCTGAACAAAAAAATAGGTTATTTAAAGCCTTTTGGAGCAAGATTACTTTACAAGAGAAAACGGCTCTGGGACTATGATGCCGCCCTTCTGACTAATATCCTTAATCTTGATGAGAATCCGGAAGATATGTGCATCGGTTTTCATCATTCCCAACTTCTGTATTCACTGGATGAAAAAACGACGGCGATAAAACTGAATACCTGTATTAATAATATCAGCGAGGATAAGAAGATGATCTTTGTAGAAGCGGGAAAAGACATCTTTTACGGTACATCGGTCTATCTTGACGCCGTCTCCCTGACAAAGACTCTGGAAGGACAACTCCTGGTCGTAGTCAGCGGTGACGATGATACCATTGTTGATGACATATGCTTCCTCGCTAAATATATCAGGCTGGATGGTATTAATTTCGCGGGAATTATCATCAATAAAGTTGCTGATATCGAAGATTTTAACAATGTCTATCTGCCCAGGATTCGCCAGATGAGTGTTCCGGTACTGGGTGTCATTCCTTCCATACCTGAGTTGACTTACTTTTCCACCCGATATCTTGCTGAGCGGATGTTTGCAAAAGTCCTGGCCGGCGAATCCGGCCTGAATCGTGAAGTCAGAAACATTGTGGTAGGCTCGATGGGAACCGACAAGGCTATAAAAAGCCCTTTATTTCAAGGACATCATCAAGTCCTCATTACCAGCGGTGACCGCAGTGATCTGATTCTGACTTCTTTACAAAACGATGCAGCCGCCGTAGTCCTGACCAACAATATTGTGCCTTCATCCTTCATCCTCTCCAAGGCGGATAATATGGGTATCCCGTTGCTCCTGGTTGCCACGGACACCTATGAAACCGCTAAACAGATCGACAAAATTGAACCGCTGCCTACAAGTAATGACACGGAGAAAATCGCAATCATGGAAAAAATGATCATGGAAAATGTAAATCTGAAAACGTTTACAAAAAGTAATCCGTCATGACAACGAAAATATAACAAAAAGAAACCAGCAAGTAGCATTCAAAACATCAGCTTCGGCATGGATGAGGCTCCCCGGCATGCGCCGGGCGAGTTGCAGCCAATAAAGGTAGCGCTTAAATTGGAATAGGAATAAGACCGGAGCCGCAAGAGTCAGCTTAAGCTGCCACCTTCTCTGCAAGCCTCCCTCAGCATATTGAGGCTCCACCAAATATTAAGGTCAAATAATTTCTTTATGCTTTTCCATTATTCCCTGCTATTGATCTAATTACTTGTTATTAAATGATTAATCTGGAATTTAGTTTATTTTTGATATTTGGCAAGTCACTTGCAAATACTAAAAAATTGTACCCGGAATTATGTTTAGATGCAGCTGGTTAATCCTGATGGCGGACTATTTCATGGTTTCGTCTTTGATATTGTACCAACTCACTTAGGGAGGAATAGATATGTCTCCAAGTAACACAGATCAAGAATGGCAACAACTGCAGACTCGTATCGAAAACTTTTTTGCCAATCATCTCCGGAACGATTCACGCAATATTGAGGATAAATCACAAGGCACAGTCCAATTATTGGAAATGCCTGCGGAATATCGTCAGAAAATACCGGGAAGCACACCTTGATCTATGGGCAAAGCCAAGCTCGTTATCTCTAATTCTTTATCTTGATATTACAGCCCTTAAGTCGATGGTATTGATAAAAATATCTGAGGGAGAATTTTGTCGCTCCAGACGGCTACCGGCGATAAGATTTAAATAAATTCGTAAAGGAGGATCATATGCTGTGGACAATTATTGTTTTACTGTCTACTTTCTGGTGTATAGGTTTGATAATCGACCATACGTTGGGTTCATTCATCCATATTTTAATTGCAGCAGTGATTTTCCTCCTGCTGATTATTATTAGACGGGAAGTTATTATACATGATGGACTCGTAAAAAGTCGTGAAATTAACAATTCTCAGACGACCTCGTAAAATACCCTGAAGGGCACGCGAGGTCGCAGGCAAGGCGCGCGAATACCGAGGAATGAGGCGTACCTGACGTACGCCGCAGGTAGCCTGCCCCGTGCTTGACACGGGGAGGGATGAAGCGCAACGCAGCATCCGGCCTTTTTACGAGGTCGTCATACATAATGCCTTGTAAAAAAATCCCGCGCGCCCGCAGATATAAAAAAGTAAATCAGCAATAGCACCTTTATCATGCACATTGGAAATGAGAATGCATAAGCTCGGAATAGGTAGTCCGGGAGAGATATGGGAGCAATATTAAGCTGTCTCCATCCCTCAGCTACCCCACAATATCGGGTGGGGTTCCACCAAATATTGTGGGCAAACCAGTCATTCCATGTTCTCCTGTTATTATCTCCTCTCGATCTAAACCACTATATTAAATGATAATTTTGAGCATCTGTTTGTTTCCCATTTGTTGGCAGGCCATTTGCACTTATGATCAGCATGTTCATTGATAAGTTTTATGGTTCCCCAAAATAGTTTTGGGAATAAAAATATTTATTAAATAAACATATTAAGGAGGAGAAATGCTTTGGACCATATTTGTTATTCTCATTGTTTTGTGGCTTCTGGGATTGATCAGCGGCTACACTATTGGCGGATTCATTCACTTGCTGCTGGTCATCGCCATCGTCGTGGTGCTGATTCGGATTATTCAGGGACGAAAGCCATTGTAGCCATGGGAACATTAGCAGAAGTACATGAAGCATTTGGAAAGGAATTAGCCGGCATATTCCAGAATTATTTTGCCGGGGCAGAAAAGATCTCGTGATGAACCCTTTAACAATCAAATTTACAGGAGGAATAACTACCATGAAAAAAATGAGCGTCATTATCCGCTATCTGGTGCTTCTTATACTGATCGCCGCCTTTGCCGCCATAGCTGCCTGCGGAGCGACACGCACACATGAAAGCACGGGTGAATATGTTGACGATTCGGTCATAACCACCAAGGTGAAATCTCTGCTGGCCGATGATGATTTTCTCAAGTCATTCGAGATCAGTGTTGAAACCTACAAGGGCGTTGTTCAACTGAGCGGCTTCGTTAATTCTCAAAAGGCCGTTGATAAAGCTGGTGAAATCGCAAGGAGCGTCAAATCGGTCAAATCGGTTAATAATAATCTGGTCGTGAAATAGGAGACCGTTAACCTCTGAAAATCACAACCTCAAAAGGAGGAGACAATGAAACGAAGTACGAAAGATAAGGCGAAGGGCAAATTCCATGAAGTGAAGGGTAAAATTAAGGAAGTCGCCGGGAAACTCAGCGACAATTCCGAACTGGAAATTGAAGGCAAAGTCGAAAAGACAGAAGGCAGTGTTCAAAAAAAGCTCGGCGAATTAGAGAAGGTACTGGAAAAGTAGGCATGTTGTATACGGGGGAAAGATTGAGGCAAGTAAAGTGGAAACAGCAATTGAAGATTCTCTGATCTCCAAAGAAAATATTTCGACATGACCTACTCGCACCCGGATTCAGGCTGTTTCCTTTAAAGAGTCCAAAACGCAACATAAAATAATGAGGAATAAAAATGAAAACAAAAACAATGTATTTTGCAGTTCTAGTTATGATGGTGGCTGTGGTCGCTATGTTTACGACCAGTATGCCTGTCTACGCGTCCAAGACCGATGACCGCATCGAATCATCGGCCAGGAAGTCATATGTATTCAAAACTTACCTCAGTGACGATGATATTAAAATTCACTCCAAAGACGGCGTCGTCACCTTGACGGGAACAGTCTTGAATGAATTCCATAAATCATTGGCTTATGAGACCGTGATGGACCTGCCCGGTGTCGAAAGTGTCGATAACAGGCTGGAACTCAAAAGTGCTTCCCCCACCCCATATTCAGATGCATGGCTCAGTGCAAAAGTAACAACCACGCTCTTGTTCCATCGGAGCGTAAGCGCCACGAAAACTGAAGTTAAAGTCAAAGAAGGCATCGTCACCCTGCAAGGCGTGGCTGCAAGTCAGGCACAGAAGGAATTGGCAACTGAATACGCCAGAGATGTTGAAGGAGTCAAAGACGTAAATAATGAGATGACAGTAGTGTCCAAGCCCGCAAAAACCGCAAAAACAGGCGTAGGCACAGATATTGATGACGCTTCCATTACCGCCCAGGTTAAGATGACGCTGCTGTTCCATCGCTCCACCAGCACCATCAATACCAAAGTCAAAACGGAAAAAGGTGTAGTCACGTTATATGGCAAGGCCGGTAATGCAGCCGAAAGGGATCTGACCACCAAACTCGCCAATGATATAAATGGTGTGAAGAGCGTAAATAACAAAATGACCATCGAGTAGGCCAAAAAGTTTTCAGCCTCGCCGTTCTGCATTGGGCGGCGAGGCTGAGCAGTACGTGTTGATAGTCATTCGAATATACGAAGCCGTTTAAGAAAGAACAAATTTCTATTGATCGGAATAAGTTGGAATGTTGATCAGGATCATTCAGGGACTCAGGCGACTGCCTCCCCGAAGTTGGACACAATCTATGAGAGCAGCCGAAGGACTTCATCAGAACCGGGGCAGCCGCGAGAGGCCGGGACGCAGTCTCAACCACGCCAGATTCATGAGGTAAACACTCCGGGGAAGACAGGCGGTAAAGAGAAAGAGACAAAGGAGAAAAACACGAGAAAAAATAATATAGAATATCAACAGGAAGATTTTAAAGCGAAGGCTAATGATGACTACAAGAAAGTTACCGAATATTTTCTTCCTGATAAACAAGGCTGTAACTGTTCGGCAGTTGTGAACATCTGCCCTGGGCGGATAACAACATATAAGGATTGATGCTGACGGAGGCTAATATGTTTAAACACATAAATTCAACTGGTTCGGACCCGGACGCAAATTTCATTGGGTGGCAGGAAAAAATTTCCGGAGAAATTTTTCCACTCTTTAATATCACTACTCCCGATCATCCATTGTATCAATCTACAGTGAGTGAGGCGACGTTACGCAGACTGCACATGCCGGTGCCGCAAACTCTTTCTCCATATCCTGAATCATTACCGGCACCGTGGCATAATGTGGGAATCGAGTTGAATCACCCTAAGACCGCGAGTGAGGCCATAGAAATGGCCGGGTTGGATTATACCGTCATAAAGAAGCCGTTGAAGTTGAAAACGGGGTTAAAGCAGGATGCATATGCAATGGTGCGAACGGATACCGATGAAGTTATGGGCTTCGTCAACGAGAGTTACGAACCCGTTCAGAACATCGATGCCTTCACATTCTTCGATACCCTGGTCGGTAGCGGCGAAGCAATATACGAAACGGCCGGCGCACTGGGTTGTGGTGAATGTATCTGGATTCTGGCGAGACTTTCTGGTTACATTAATGTCAATGGCAACGACATTGTCAACAAATATCTCCTGCTCACAAATAGTCATGACGGCAGCTCACATGTTCGAGTGAAGCTTACGCCCATCCGTGTCGTCTGCAATAATACTTTAACGTCGGCATTACAGGGAACGGGAGAAGTCCAAATCGGTCATACACAAAACACGGTAAGGGATTTGAAACAACCAGTCGCAATGCTCGGGTGGGCGGATTCCTTATATAGGCAACTCGATATTATGTTCAACAGCATGGCGGCCAGAAAAATCACTGATGTGCAACTGCGGGATTATGTGCAGGCACTGGTTCCGGAGAACGAAGAGGCGGAGAATACTGCAAGAACACAGCAGATCAGAAACAGCGTGCTTAAGTTGCATGATTCCGGCCATGGAGCACATCTGGCGCACGGGACGTTATGGGGGGCTTTCAACAGTGTCGCCGAATACACGGACCACATGATGTTGAATGAAGATGAAACCACGCGATTGAATTCAATCTGGTTTGGTCGTGGAGAGCAATTAAAATTGAAGGCATTTCGCTTAGCAAAACGAATGATGCGGAAATTAGAAGAGTGAAGTTAATCGACAAAGCAATTTTAGAGCCATTGTTCAGATTGAAGAAACACTTCCGCAAAGGCGCTTTCGGAAGAAAGTACTCCCGCGTCGAATTACCTTTGCGATCTGAATTGCTGAGTTCCGAACAGATGAAGCAGCACGGCAGAGCACTGGCGAACGTGCATAAACTGACGGATGAAAGAGCTTCTGAACAGCTTCTGGCGCGGCTCAATGACAATGAAGATGTGCTGATTGAAACGTGCAAACAGCTGACATCCGTGGTCAAAGATAACCGCCCGATAGCGCCTGCCGAAGAATGGTTTCTCGATAACTTCTATTTAATTGACGAACATATTCGCATGGCTAAGAGACACTTGACCATAGGCTACAGCCTGGAATTGCCGCGTCTGCAAAACGGGGCCTTATCCGGGCTCCCACGGGTATATGATATCGCACTCGAGATAATCTCCCATGGTGATGGACGAGTGGATCTGGAATGTCTCAATAGTTTCATTACAGCCTACCAAACGGTATCTAATCTTACATTAGGGGAGTTGTGGGCAATTCCGATTATGCTGCGTCTGGCGCTGATCGAAAATCTGCGACGCATTGGAACACGGATTATTGACTGTATTGCCGACAAGGAACTGGCCGATTATTGGGCTGACCAGATGGCCGATGTCGCCCGGAGAGACCCTAAAAGCCTGGTTCTGGTAATCGCGGATATGGCGCGTTCCGATCAAACGATGGCCAGTTCATTTGTCGCGGAATTTGCGCGTCGTTTGCAAGGGCAGAGTCCGGACTTGGCGTTGCCGCTGACCTGGATCGAGCAGCATCTTTCCGAGTCTAATTTAACGATTGAGCAATTAGTCCGTTCCGATAATCAGCAACAGGCCGCAGACCAGGTATCCGTAAGTAACAGCATCGGCAGCCTCCGGTTTCTAACGGCTATGAATTGGCGTGAGTTTGTCGAGGCAATAAGCGTTGTCGAACAGATACTGTGTGAAGATCCAAGTGATATCTACAGCAGAATGGATTTTGTAACCAGAGACCGTTATCGTCATGCGGTGGAAAAAATAGCAAAACACAGCCCTTTATCCGAGGGTGAAGTGGCCTGTCTGGCTATCAGTTTATCCCGGGAAGGCTTGGCAAAGATTAACAATAGTGATCGAGAGTCACATGTTGGTTTTTATCTGATTGACAAAGGATTGCCCGAACTTGAACAAAGGGCTCAGATGCGGAAGCCCGTCACGGAGCTCATTCGTCGAAGTATCAACAAGTATCCGTTGTTAATCTATCTTACAACCATCATGGTGATCACATTAATCGTCGTCCTGGGTTTGCTGCTGAAAGTTCAAACCGATAGTTTGCACGGTTGGATACTTCTGCCTGCAGCACTTATTTTTATTCTGGGCGCAAGCAGTCCGGCAATAGCTCTGACGAACTGGCTGGCTACGCTTCTGGCCCGTCCGCAGCCGCTGCCGCGTATGGACTTTTCCCTGGGAATTCCACCGGAATCGAGCACTCTGGTGGTAATCCCGACTATGCTTACGAGCATGCAAAATGTAGAAGATCTTGTCGAATCACTGGAGATCAGATTTTTGGCAAATCGGGATAATAACCTGCACTTCGGCTTACTTACCGATTTCCGTGATGCCCATGAAGAAACGACTTCCGCGGATGATGCGCTTTCGCGATTGGTCGAGATGCGGATTGAAGAACTCAATGATAAGTATAGAGGTGTAAAAGGAGGAACTTTCTTCCTCTTTCATCGTCCACGCCGCTTTAATCCGGAGGAGCAACTTTGGATGGGTTATGAGCGTAAGCGTGGAAAGATAGCTGAGTTGAATGCCTTTCTGCGCGGCGGCGCCAAAGATTGTTTCTCTCTTATCGTCGGTATCACTGAAATATTATCCAATGTGAGGTACGTCATTACTCTGGATACGGATACTCAACTTCCTCGCGATTCCGCGCAGAAATTTGTGGGAACGATGGCCCATCCGCTGAATCGTCCACTTTACGATGAAGCCCGGGAGCGTATTTGCGATGGTTATGGTATTCTTCAGCCACGCATCGCCGAATGCTTAGCGGGCGAAGGCAAGTCATGGTATGCACGACTCTGGGGAGGGGAAACCGGCATTGATCCGTATACACGCGTTGTTTCCAATCTCTACCAGGATATCTTTGGTGAAGGTTCATATATCGGCAAAGGCATTTATGATGTCGATGCGTTTGAAAAGGCTCTCTCCGGCCGCTTTCCGGAAAACAGGATACTGAGTCATGACCTCATAGAAGGTTGTTATGCGCGGTCTGGTTTACTCTCCGATGTTCAATTATACGAGGAATATCCGTCTCAATACAGCATGGATGTGAGCCGAAGACATCGCTGGATTCGCGGAGATTGGCAAATTGCCGGTTGGCTGAGGTCGGCGGTTCCGGTTTTCGGTGGGGGACATCAGAAAAATAAACTATCCTGGCTTTCCCAGTGGAAGATTTTCGACAACCTCAGACGCAGTCTGGTTCCTGCGGCTCTGACCATAATGTTAATTATGGGATGGGCCGTCATGTCTCCGGTTTGGCTGTGGACAATAATGGTGATCGGAATTCTTCTGATCCCTTCCGTGTGCGTTATACTTCTGGAACTTTTCCGCAAGCCGGAAGATGTGCAATGGAGGCAACATTTTGTTACTGCCCTGCGCCAGGCCGGAAGGATCTTTTTTCAGACTTTGTATACGCTTGTTTGTCTTCCTTACGAAGCGTTTTTCAGTCTGGATGCGATTGCCCGCACTCTCTGGCGGATGTTCGTTACACACAAGCGAATGCTGGAATGGAATCCTTCCGGAAACCAGACCGGCCACAGTAACAGTTTTGCCGCTTCCTGCCGGTCGATGTGGATAGCTCCGTTGCTTTCTTCCGGGCTGTTTACTTATTTGCTGATATCCAGACCCGGCGCTCTTAGCTCGGCCTCGTTCGTCTTGATTCTCTGGTTTCTATCTCCCGGAATTACCTGGTGGGCAAGCCGGCCTATTGTTGACAGAGGTATAAAACTTAAAGACGAACAAATAATATTTTTGAGAAAAATGGCCCGCAAAACCTGGGCATTCTTCGAAACATTCGTCGGACCGGATGATCATTGGCTGCCACCGGATAACTATCAGGAGCATCCGGCAACCATTGTTGCGCATCGTACATCGCCTACAAACATAGGACTGGCATTGCTGGCAAATTTATCCGCGTATGATTTCGGTTACATTTCGGCTGGAGAATTAATCGAACGCACGGCCGATACCTTCCATACCATGGAGAAAATGCAGCGTTATCGGGGTCACTTTTATAATTGGTACGATACCCAAAGCCTGGCTACCCTTCGGCCTCATTACATCTCCACAGTGGACAGCGGAAATCTCAGCGGTCACTTATTAACGCTGCGATGGGGGTTTATCGATCTTCCCGATCAGAAGATTTGGCAAACTCAATTGTTCAAAGGTATCAGCGACACCAACACTTGCCTCATGGAAGCTGCGGGAGCAAAAGCGCCAAAACAGCTGGCCGATTTTCAAAAATATCTGGCTTCATTGTCCGATCCCGACAAAATGATGCTGAAGCCATTGCAGCGGTGCCTCGATCATATCGCGAAGTCCTCTATTGGTCTTGTCCGCGCCTTTGATGCAAACACACAGAGTGATATTATAAGATGGGTAAAAGCCCTGGTGCATCAATGCGGCGATGCCCTGGATGAAATTACCTTTCTTTGTCCCTGGTTGACGCTTAAATGCCCTTCGGCCGGGCTTACCGATTATTTTGATACTATGGAGATTCCCACGTTGCGAAAATTGGCAATACTCGAAGTGGAGCTGCTGCCGGTAGTCGAAAATATAATCGGCATTAATCCAACTGTTGAAGATGCGGAGTGGTTTGCTGATTTTCGCAGGATGATCAGGGAAGGCTCTCTGCGCGCCGGGGAAAGAATAGCGACAATCAACAACCTGGCAGCACAAGCAAAGGACTTTGCTGATATGGATTACAGCTTCCTTTATGATAAAGAACGTCAGTTGTTGACTATCGGCTATAGCACCACTGAGAGTCGTCGGGACGCAAGTTACTATGATCTGCTGGCTTCAGAGGCCAGATTTTGCAGTTTCATAGGGATAGCGCAGGGGCAGTTGCCTCAGGAGAACTGGTTTGCGCTGGGACGCCTGCTGACGAATCCCGGAAGACACCCCGTTCTCCTTTCCTGGGATGGTTCAATGTTTGAGTATCTTATGCCGCTTCTGGTGATGCCCAATTATGAAAACACCCTGTTGGATCAGACATATAAGGCAGCTGTGTCCAGGCAAATTGACTATGGGAAAAACCGGGGAGTGCCCTGGGGCATTTCAGAATCCGGTTACAGTATGATAGATGTCCATCTTAACTACCAGTACCGTGCCTTTGGCGTTCCTGGGCTCGGTCTCAAACGAGGGCTTTCCGATGATCTGGTTGTGGCGCCATATGCTTCAGTGCTGGCGCTCATGGTCGCACCGGAAGAGGCCTGTCTGAATCTGCAGCAACTTTCCCGGGACGGTATGGAAGGGCCGTATGGTTTCTATGAAGCGATAGATTACACATCTTCGCGTCTGCCTCGCGGTCGATCGAGCGTCGTGGTCAGATCATTTATGGCTCATCACCAGGGTATGAGTTTGCTGGCGCTGGCTCATCTGCTGCTTGATCGTCCGATGCAAAAACGTTTCGAGTCTGATCCTATGTTTCAAGCGACGCGGTTGCTGCTTCAGGAACGCATTCCCAGAGCTGTGGCCTTCTATCGCCAGATAGCCGAGGATATTACCATGCGCAAGGATTCATTCATCCAGGAGTTTCCGGCGCGTGTATTTAATACCCCCAATACCCCCGTGCCGGAGGTGCAATTATTATCCAATGGAAGATATCATATGATGATCACCAATGCGGGGGGTGGCTATAGTCGCTTTCAGGAGCTGGCCGTTACACGATGGCGCGAAGACTCTACCCGCGACAATTGGGGAACATTCTGTTACATTCGTGACGTGATAAGTGGAAACTTTTGGTCAACAGCTTATCAACCAACGCTGAAACAGCCGGAAAGATATGAAGCTATTTTCTCCGACGCTAAGGTAGAGTTTCGACGCCGCGATAATGGAATCAGCACTCATACGGAGATAGCAGTATCTCCCGAGGATGATATTGAGCTGCGGCGTATACGGATCTCAAACCGTTCACGAAGGCTAAGAGAGATAGAGATAACCAGTTACGCGGAAATTGTTCTTGCGGTTCCGGCGGCCGATGAGCTGCATCCCGCATTTTCCAATCTTTTTGTTCAGACGGAAATTATCCGTGAGCGCCAGACGATTCTCTGTACAAGGAGGCCCCGTTCCAAAGGTGAACCTGCTCACTGGATGTTTCACCTGATGGCATTGCACGGAGCGGATAGTGAGGAAGTTTCCTATGAAACAGATCGTTTAAAGTTTATCGGTCGGGGAAATACATCAGCCAATCCGCAGGCGATGAATTGGTCTGCAGAAGCACTTTCGAATACTGCAGGTTCCGTTCTGGACCCCATTGTGGCTATACGTTGCCGCGTTAAACTGGATGCAGGGGAAGATGTAACAATTGACATTGTTTCCGGTATCAGTGAAACAAGGAGCAAAACGCTGAGTCTTGCCGAAAAGTATCACGATCACAGTCTGGCTGATCGTGTTTTTAATCTGGCCTGGACACATAGTCAGGTCGTTTTAAGGCAAATCAATGCTTCAGAAGCAGATGCCCAACTTTATGGACGTCTGGCAGGTTCCGTAATTTACAGCAATTCATCATTGCGCGCTCAGCCGAAGATCATTATCAAAAACTGCCGCGGACAATCGAGTTTATGGGGTTACGCCATTTCCGGAGATTTGCCCATCGTATTACTCAGGATCGGTGACTATGCAAATATCGAACTGGTGCGTCAACTCGAACAAGCACACGCGTACTGGCGCTTAAAGGGCCTGAGGGTTGATCTGATGATCTGGAATGAAGATAATGCAACCTACAGACAATTTCTCCACGACCAGATAAAGGGCATGATTACGGCAGGAACGGAAACAAAAATTATTGATAAACCGGGCGGCATATTTGTCAGGACTGGTGACCAGATATCAAATGAGGACAGAATTCTGCTGCAAACTGTTGCGCATATCGTAATTAAAGATACCTGGGGAACTCTGGTGGAACAAATCAACCGCCGTTCTCTTATAGAAGCGGTTGTTCCACGTTTCAGACCAACCCGGACACAACCTGCCGAAATACGGAAGATAAAGGAACTCGCCTACCCCGATCTGATCTTCGAAAACGGACTCGGCGGATTTACACCTGACGGACGCGAATATGTCATAACCACAAAACCGGGAAGTGTAACGCCGGCTCCCTGGGTTAATGTATTGGCTAATCCCAACTTCGGATCAGTAATTTCAGAAAGCGGTTCTGCTTCAACCTGGAGCGAGAATGCCCATGAGTATCGACTTACACCCTGGTACAACGATCCCATAAGCGATATAAGCGGAGAAGCCTTCTATATTCGTGATGAAGAAACCGGTCATTTCTGGTCTCCAATGCCCCTGCCCTGTCGCGGAGCCACACCATACATTAGCCGGCACGGATTTGGTTATAGTGTTTTTGAACATGTGGAAGAAGGAATAAGATCAGAGGTGTGGATTTATGTGGCAATAGACGCGCCGGTCAAGTTTACGGTATTAAAGTTAAGCAATGAATCAGGTCGTTCCCGCAGCCTGTCTGTGACCGGTTACGTGGAATGGGTGCTGGGTGATTTGCGGTCAAAAACGATGATGCATGTTACAACCGAAGTCGATATAGGAAGCGGGGCGCTTTTTGCACGGAATTTATACAATACGGAATTTGCCGGTCGGGTGGCTTTCTTCGATGTAGACGATAACAATCGAAGCATTACCGGAAATAGAACCGAGTTTATAGGGCGTAATGGCGAACTTTCGAATCCGGCAGCGATGACGCGAACACAGCTCTCCGGCAAAGTCGGTGCATCCCTGGATCCCTGCGGCGCCATCCAGGTGAACCTGGAATTGGATGATGGACAGGAACGGGAAGTAATCTTCAGGCTTGGTGTTACCGGAAGAAGAGGCGCAGACGATGCCAGTAACACGGTCAGAAGCTTTAAAGGATCAACAATAGCACAAAGCTTTCTTGATGCAGTGCAGAAATACTGGCATAAAACGCTGGGTACTATACGGGTGGAAACTCCGGACCCGTCTCTTAATGTCCTTGCCAATGGCTGGCTGTTATACCAAACGCAGGTATGCCGTCTTTGGGCTCGTAACGGTTATTACCAGTCGGGTGGAGCCTTTGGCTTCCGTGATCAGTTACAGGATACAATGGCGCTTGTTTATACCCAACCTGCTCTTGTCCGTCAACACTTGCTTCTATGTGCGAGCCGTCAATTTCAGGAAGGAGATGCCCAGCATTGGTGGCATCCGCCTTCAGGAAGGGGTGTGCGCACACAATGTTCCGATGATTATCTGTGGCTGCCTTTATCCGTAAGTCGCTATATCCTCACAACCTCCGATTTGAGTATTTTGAGTGAAATCGTCAGATTTGTTGAGGGTCGCCCCGTCAGAGCCGAGGAGGATTCCTATTACGCCCTGCCGGGTGTAACTGAAGAAGCAACCAGTTTATATGATCACTGTGTGCGGGCTATTAAGAGGGGTCTAAGATTCGGCAGTCATGGTCTGCCGCTTATGGGCTCAGGCGACTGGAATGATGGTATGAATAAGGTGGGAGAGTCAGGTAAAGGCGAAAGTGTCTGGATGGGCTTTTTCCTTTATGAAGTGCTGATAAAGTTCGCCGAAATTGCCCGGATGAACAGCGACATGCCTTTTGCCGAGTTATGCAGAAAAGAGGCGGCGGGGTTACAGCAAAACATTGAGCGCGACGGCTGGGATGGCCAGTGGTACCGCCGTGCATATTTCGATGACGGATCATTATTGGGATCAGCAACAAACACGGAATGCCGGATTGATTCGATTGCGCAAAGCTGGTCTGTTCTATCAGGAGCCGGTGCTCCTGAAAGGATGCGGGAAGCTATGGAAGCAGTCGATTCACTCCTTGTTCACCGGAAGCAAAAACTGATCCAACTGCTTGACCCGCCCTTTGATAAGTCTGCGATGGAGCCAGGCTATATTAAAGGTTATGTCCCCGGTGTGAGAGAAAATGGCGGTCAATACACTCATGCGGCGATCTGGGCGGCCATGGCTTTTGCAGTTTTACGCGACAATCAGCGCCTCGGGGATCTATTGTCTATGATAAATCCGATAAATCACGCGAGGTCTCCCGAAGAGGCGGAAATATACAAAGTCGAACCCTATGTTATTACTTCCGACGTCTATGCCCTCTATCCGCATGTCGGCCGCGGCGGCTGGACATGGCTTACCGGTTCTGCTGCCTGGATGTACCGGCTTATCCTGGAATCACTTCTGGGAATGTCAATTAGCATGAACAAAATGAGCTTTGATCCGTGCCTTCCTGTAGGCTGGGAAGAGTTCAAAATTCTTTATTTGTTTCGAGAAACCGTCTACCGGATTACTGTGCGGCAAACGAAAAACAAAGAAGAAGAGGCCAGTGTTACCCTGGATGGTTTCGTAAGACCGGACAGGATGATCCAACTGGTGAATGATCATCAGGTACATTTAGTCGAGGTGATAATACCGCCCGTGGGCAGGGGAAAAAAGCATGGCGAGATCAGGATGATCGAGTGATTATTGTTATTTGACGCTACTTCAAAAAGCAGGCAGTCAAAATTAATTTCCCGAGGAGATGTGTGTAATTTATGAATCCCAATGTATTTAGAGAATATGATGTAAGAGGCGTTGTGGGTAATGATTTAAATGAAGAATTTGTATTCAACCTGGGTCGAGCTATCGGCACTTATGCTGCAAAGTATGAAATAAAGAAGATGACCATCGGAAGGGATTGCCGTTTAAGCTCTGATGATTATCACCATTTCTTAATCAAAGGTCTTAACTCCTCCGGTATTGAAACAATTGATATCGGTCTTTGCGCCACTCCCATACTATACTTTTCCATACGCTACCTGAATGTTGAAGGAGGAGTTATGATTACCGGCAGCCATAATCCTCCCGAATTCAACGGCTTCAAAATTTGTATCGGTAATGACACAATTTACGGCGAACAAATTCAGGAATTAAGAAAAATAATGGAATGTGGACAATATTCGACAGGTATTGCATCTTCGGCGCTCCAGGATATTACTGCTGCATACCAAAACTACATTTTTGACAATGTAAAAATTACCGGGAAAATCAAAGTTGCCGTTGATGGGGGCAACGGTGTGGGAGGTCATTTTGCCCTGCCGATTTTACAGCGTTGCGGCTGTGAAGTGATACCCTTATACTGTGAGCCGGACGGGAATTTCCCCAATCATTTCCCTGATCCCACCGTAGAAGATAATTTAACTGAATTGATTAAAATAGTTCGTGAGCAAAAAGCGGATTTAGGAATAGCATTTGACGGCGATGCAGATCGCCTGGGCGTTGTCAGCGATAAGGGCGAAATAATTGAGGGGGATAAACTGCTGCTTCTTTTTGCCCGCGAGATCCTCAAGGAAAAGCCCAATTCGACCATCATCGCCGAAGTAAAGTGTTCGCAGGTTTTATATGATGATATTAAAAAACATTCCGGCCGGGCAATTATGTGGAAAGCAGGACATTCTCTGATTAAAGCCAAGATGAAAGAGGAAAAGGCCTTATTGGGCGGAGAAATGAGCGGACATTTGTTTTTTGCCGACCGCTATTTCGGCTATGATGATGCCATCTATGCGGCAGTCAGATTATTGGAAATTCTATCTCAAAGGGGACAAAAAGTAAGTGCGTTGCTTGCGGATGTCCCGCAAACTTTTGCTACGCCGGAAATACGCATTGATTGCGCCGACGATAAAAAAGTGAAAGTCGTGGAAAGAATAAAAAAACATTTTCGGAACAACCCCGGTTTAATCGAAATTGATGGAGTACGCATTCCTTTCGAGGATGGTTGGGCTCTTGTTCGATCATCAAATACTCAGCCGGTTATAGTTTTACGTTTTGAAGCTTCATCGGCAGGCAGTCTGCAAAAAATCCGCGATGAAGTGGAGCCTCTGCTCATCATTTGAGTGAACCGGCTCAAAAATCATTATTATAATCACCGGCAAAATCGCGCTCGCTCATCTCAATGAGTTTTCCGATTACTACACCCGTTTAGAAAAGATGGAGCGCAAAGCTAAAGAGGAACACGCTCAGAGCTAATTCAAGCAGGGAGGTTAACGATGAAAATTCTTATTGTTCTTACTTCGCATGACCAACTCGGCGATACCGGAAAGAAGACTGGTTTTTGGCTGGAAGAGTTCGTGGCGCCCTATTACGTGCTAAAGGATGCCGGAGCGACGATCACTTTGGCCTCGCCAAAAGGCGGCCGACCGCCGCTTGATCCCAAAAGCGATCTTCCCGAAAATCTGACCGCATTAACGAAGCGCTTTCGCACAGATGCCGCTGCCCAGGCTGAACTTGCCAACACGAAAAAGCTGGCCGACGTTTCCGCGGACGATTTCGATGCAGTCTTTTACCCTGGCGGACATGGCCCTATGTGGGACATGCCCGACAACAGGACATCCATCGCACTGATCGAAGCGTTTGTGAAGGCCGACAAACCAGTCGGTGCGGTGTGTCATGCGCCGGCTGCGTTAGTCAATGTGCGCGGAAAGGACGGCGAGTACCTGGTTAAAAGCAAACGCGTGACCGGGTTCTCAAATGCAGAAGAAGAAGCCGCAGGTTTGACCGCGGCAGTGCCTTTCCTGTTGGAAAACAGGCTAAAGGAACGAGGTGGCATATACAGCAAGGGTGCCGACTGGGCTCCCTGCGTCCAAGTGGACGGCAAGCTTGTGACCGGTCAGAACCCGGCCTCATCGCAAACAGCAGCGGAAGCGTTGCTGAAGCTGCTTCGCTCTCTTTGAACTGATGTGAATAAACGATTTAACTCTGACCTGCCGGCATTCATTAAGATTTAAGACAGCGTTGCCGGTCCAACCGGGCTGGTGGCGCCGTTACTGAGGGTCGAACCAGTCGGACTTCCAATACACACTTTCAGCGGATGACTTCGCCTCGCTCTGTTCGGCTCGGCGCTGCTCAAACACTAGCCGTAAGGCTTTTAAATAACTTCATTGGAGGTAAAAAAATGAGTAATGACAAGATTGAAAGTTCAGCACCGCATGTCCTACCCCCTCTCCCCTATGCGGATAACGCGTTGGAACCAGTAATCTCTGCCAGCACGATTGGTTTCCACTATGGCAAGCATCACCGGGGATATGTCGATAACCTGAACAAACTAACGGCAGGAACGGAGTTTGCTGTCCTGCCGTTGGAGAAAATCATCACCAGGACAGCAGACAAAGCCGACAAGACCGCGATCTTTAATAACGCAGCGCAGGTCTGGAATCATACGTTCTACTGGAAAAGTATGAGATTAAAGGGTGGAGGCGAACCGCCCGCCGCACTGAAGCAGAAAATAGCAGCATCCTTCAGCAGCGTGGACGCATGCAAGAAGGAATTGTCGACTGCGGCAATGGCCCAGTTCGGCAGCGGCTGGGTATGGCTAGTTCTTGATGGCGATATGCTCAAGGTGGTCAAGACGGCTAATGCCGATGTCCCTTTGACAATGAAACCGTTATTGACCATCGACGTGTGGGAACACGCCTACTATCTGGATTACCAGAACCGCCGCGCGGACTATGTCAATGCAGTACTGGATAAACTGATTAATTGGGATTTTGCGGCAAAGAACCTTGGCTGACGACGAGCTGAATGGAAAATAAATATGCCGGATTTCGGGTTGCCTTTTTCAGGGTCAGTAAGGCGAGAAGCTCTCGAATAGCGTACCGGAGTTAATTTTGTATAATGGAAAGATAGCAACTTTGGATAATAACTAACCTCAGGTTTCGGCCATAGCGGAATATTGGCAACTTAACTTACCTGGGCTTACCTTACATAAGAGGGAGCTTTGTTTCGTATAAAGTGTCCATCATCTTCGTTTAAGAAAGAGAGACAATTACTATGAATCAACAAACATGGGATAAGGGATGGCAACAGCTTCAGGCTCACTTAGAGGGATTTTTTGGTCAGGCGCTGAGGAATGATGTGCAGAGAATCGAATACAAGCCTAAATTCATCATCCAGTTGCTGGAGATGACGCCCGATCGTGATCAGAACGAACGCCCGGAAGTGAACAAATGAAGGGATCCAGGTCATCGGAAAGACATGGAATTCATGGCATGGAGTTGTTACAGACGATTACATCACTGTCCGGTTTCTTGCGGATGGAGAAGGGTGCCTGAGTGCTTTGGTACATGAAGACGAAAACTGCCATTCATACGGAGCAAGGGGAAATGCACCGAAGCGGGCGAGCAGGCTGGTTGCGTGCCGCCGTGCTCGGTTCGGACGACGCAATCGTATCGACAGCAAGCCTCATGATTGGTGTCGCAGCATCCTCCGCGCCAATGGGAGCCATCCTGGTCGCCGGCGCGGCGGGTCTTGTTGCTGGATCGATGTCGATGGCCGTGGGTGAATATGTCTCGGTTAGTTCGCAACGCGACGCGGAACAGGCGGATGTCGAGCGTGAAATGCGAGGGCTTACCGGGCAGCCGCAAGCTGAACTACAGGAACTCGCACGGATCTATGTGAAGCGAGGCCTCGATAATGATCTCGCGATGAAAGTCGCGGAGCAACTCAGCGCGCATGATCGGCTCGGCGCACACATGCTGGATGAGCTCAGGATCGACCAAACATCCCTCGCACGTCCTTTGCAAGCTGCGTGGATATCAGCCGCTAGCTTTGCGGCCTTTTCCCTGGTTCCAATTATGGCCCTTCTTATAGCGCCGGCGGATCTACGTATTCTCGTTATCGCAGTGCTCTCACTGGTATGTCTCGCGGCTCTCGGTGCGTTAGGCGGTTATCTCGGCGGTGCGCCGCTCGGCCGTGCTTCGTTGCGAGTCACCTTCGGAGGCGCTCTTGCGATGTCCGTAACCGCGGTAATTGGTAAAATCCTGGGCGTTTCTGTAGGGTAGAGAAGTTTTAATGTCATTCATAAGAAGAATAATAATTACATGGATTAGCGGTGGAGGTGGTGGCGATGGGAGTTATAAAAGGACCTGAAGAAAAAAAATATTAATGGCTTCGGTAGATATACCAATGTCCAGGAAAAATTCAACGAATTTTGATCCGCAGTTAGAGGTTGGTTATTTTCCTTATTGTGATTTGGGTTATGCGGCTACTTGTTAGATTTCAATAACTTCCCATATGCCGGCTCGTCCCCAAAATCAAAGATTTCTTTTCGCCCCTCCATATCCTGATGGTTCACCAAATATGGAGGCCAAAAAAATCATTATATATTTTTCCGCTCCCTCTCCTGTTAATTTAAACTTCCGTTATTAAAGGATTAATCCAAACTGTTTATTTTTCTTCGGCTGTTGGCAGACACTTTGCTATGTTATGGCTATCATCACGGTCATAATATAAACGATTATTTTAAACAGGAGAAAAACAATGAAAAATGTAGCTTGCAGTGTATGCCATCAAAAAAAGTGTGATCATCTGGAGACATGATGCAAAAACCTGATGACATTGCAAAGAAATATTTTGGCATGCCCTTTGAAAAATTGGACGAGCGCAACAAGAATGTCGCCCGTCATATTGCAGGGCGAAAGCATATTTCCAGAGACACCTCAAAGGAATTTGATGCAAAGACAACTTTTGGACAGCGAGCAGCGGATGCGGTTGCGACTTTCGGTGGTTCCTGGACATTCATAGCTATCTTTACCGCTACCCTGGTCATCTGGGTTGGTTTGAATTCGTTCATCCTTCTTAATTACGACAAAACTTTTGATCCTTACCCTTATATTTTACTCAATCTGTTCCTTTCAATGCTGGCCGCCGTTCAGGCGCCCATAATCTTGATGTCGCAAAACAGGCAGTCGGAAAAAGACCGACTTCATGCCGAACATGATTATGAGGTCAATCTGAAAGCCGAACTCGAAATCATGCTGCTGCACGAGAAAATGGACTTATTGAGAGAAGGCCAGTGGGAAGAACTATTGGTAATCCAGAAGGAGCAGCTAAAGCTACTGGGTGACTTGATAGAGAAGAAGGTAGTGTCTGGGGAAGAATCTTTTTGACATCTCAATCGGCTCAAAACTTAATAACTGAGTCCGGATGATCGAAAATCAGAAAATAAAGGAGACAATATATTATGAAAATCCTAAAGATTGGTTTTTTCTGGAGCATAGCACTAGCATCAATATTCGTGAGTCATAATGTATTCGCCGCTGACCAGTCAATTTGTAACTCAGGCACAAATGTTGTTCTTCATAACAATGGATCACTGAAATCTTGCCAACTCAAAAATGATTACGATGCAAATAACATCCGCTGTAAAAATGGTGGTTTTGTTAGTTTTTATAGCAACAATAAATTAGAATCTTGTGTGCTCTATGAGTCAGTTACCATAGGAAATAATAACTGCAAGGCAGATGGTCTAATTTCTTTCTACCTCGACGGTAAATTGAAATCGTGCATGAAACAAGACAACTGAAACAAGGATGCAGGGGCTCCTCGCGCTCCGCCTCATCCTGGGCGACAGGGCCATGTTCCACTTAACAGGACGCGCGTATTATCTGACTGGCGTGGGTGGCGATGATCCGGGGGGAATGGAGAATATCGACCGTATGAACATGGGATTCACCTATCGTATTTTCGGCCGTCACGCCCTCGGAATCCAATATATCGCGTCTCTCCGGGATGCGCACTATCCCGACCGGGCCGACTCCCACCAGACGACGGGAACCGTCAGCCTCGTTTACACATTCCTTGGCGAAGCCGGGTTCGGCGCTGTCGAGTGGCGTGGCGCTGACAGCCTCTGAGCAAAAAAGGAAAAGTCATGAGAAATAAAATATTAACACGTCTTGCTCTGTTTTTAGTAGCCTCTTTGTTATCAGGATGCGCTATAATTCCGCTTATACCTTTTCTTCCCACTATGGGATCCGCCTATGAAGGTTATGTTTTCTGGAAAAGCGGCAAAGCGACAAAATATTATGCCTTTGATCTCGAAACGACCTACAAGGCAGTGATGCAAGCTTCCGACCAGCTGAAAATTGAAGCAACGTTAACAAACTCCGTACCAAAGAAAAAATATTCTCTGGAGACAAAGGGAAATATTCCTATGCACATCGATATCATACGACTCAAAAAGAGCGTCACTACCGTCATCACCAGTATCCCTACATTCGGAGATAAACATTACGTCGAACTATTTTATAAACTTGTCGATGACAATCTCCCCAAGAAAGCAGCTGTTGACAAAGAGAAAACCTCGTGAAGGCTGTCAAAAGCGCGGAATGAACTAACGAAGATACTCCATGTGATAATAGCGTTCCCGGCGCTTGCCCAAGCCACCCCTGCCCCTCGGCCCTCGGCAGACCTTTCAACTAATCCCACTAAATATTGTGGCTCCACTAAATATTGAGGCCGAATGAATTATTTTATATGGCACTTCTTATCTCTCCTGTTAACCTAAGCACCTGTTGTTAAATGATAAATCCAATATTCTGGCGCTCCTTCGGCTTTTGGCCGATTACTTGCTGTTATATTGATATAATAATTTTAATCATTCAAATGAGGGCCATCTATATGATTCTTGTAATCACACGAATGAATGTCATTTCTGAGAAGCGCAGGGAGTTGTCACAGACGATTGATTCTCTGTCCGGTATCACAAGGATGGCGAAAGGATGTCTGCGCTACGACTTCTGTCAGAGCATGGAAGATGAAAACCAACTTTTTCTTCTTGAAGAATGGGATATTGAGGAAAACCTTAATGCCCACCTGAAGTCGAAGCATTATAAGGTCATCAGAGGTGCGATGAACCTGCTTAAAGAGCCTTACGAAAAAACATTCTATAACGTTTCCCACCCGGTGGGAATAAAGGAGATTTAATGGATAAATCGCTTTTCAGTAAATGTCCTCGTTGCGGGGGTACCTTAGCCTATGTCAATTTTTACGGTTCCCATGAACAGTTTTGGGGATGGAAATGCCTGATCTGCGGGGAGATTGTTGACCCGGTGATTCTGACGAACCGTCAATTGATGAGATCAGGTCAGAGCATCAACGTCCGAAGAACAAAGAGTTAATAAGGCGGTAGGCAGAAGCATGATACTGCCTATATTAAGTATTATCAAGAAGTTGCGAGATAACAAGAGGTGAAGCGACATGGTTGAAAGAAAAAAGGAAGATCCAATGAGGCAACCACTTATCCAAATATAAAAGGAGGACTAAATGAGACACTTATCCAAGATCAGATTTATGGTTTGTGCCGGAGCTGTCGTGGCCACAGCAATTATCGCGGGATGCGCGAGCGCCCCGCTGCGCACAACAGAGGCAACTACGTCGGGAATCCGCGCCGCAGAGGAGGCCGGGGCGGCCAAAGTTCCGCAAGCCTCGCTTCATTTACAATTAGCCAGGGAGGAACTGGAACTAGCCAAGGAACTGGCCGCAAAAGGCGATAAGGAAAAGGCCGCATCAATGCTGTTGCGGGCTGAAGCCGACGCCGAGCTGGCTGTCGCTCTATCCCGCGGGGATGCAGAAAAGGCGGAAGCCCTGGCAGCAATAGAGCGTGTGCGCCAACTTCGGCAAGACAACCCATAACCTGACTATAACTCAATCGTGACACCCAAGGAGGATTTCATGAAAACGAAGCAATTCTTTATTCTACTCACAATGGTTGCGTTCTTCACCGGCTGCGCAAGCGTGCCGCCAAAGGAACTCGTCGACGCTCGTTCTGCTTACCGGATTGCGAGCGAGGGACCGGCGGAGCAACTCGCGCCTGCGGAATTACACAAGGCGAATGAGGCGCTCCTTCTGGCAGAAGAATCATTCCGGAATGACCCTGACTCGTATAAAACAAAAGATCTCGCTTATGCCGCCCAGCGCAAGGCTGAACTGGCGGGAGCGCGTGGCGCTATGATTGCCGACAAGGGCAGCAAGGAAAAAGCGGAAGCCGATTTTCAGAAGAAACAAACCCAGATCGTGAAGAAGGGGAAGCAGGACTTAAGAGACTCCGAAAAGCGGACAACCGCCGCGCAGGCCGAAATTGACAAGCTTGACGCAGTTAAAGCAAGCGAGAAAAAATCTGCTGCTGAGCTCGCTGCGGTCAGGGAAAGCAAGGAAAAAGCGGAAGCCGATGCTATGGCCGCACTTGCCGCGCTTGCCGCAGTCAAGGAGGAGAAACGAGGATTAGTCGTCACACTCTCCGGGAGCATTCTGTTTCGGTCTGCCCAGTCGACCTTGTTGCCCTCGGCCAGGGTAAAGCTTGACCAGGTAACCGATGCGTTGCTGACGATCCGCGAGCGCAACATAATTGTGGAGGGGCACACCGATTCCCGTGGCTCCGATTCATATAACCAGGCTCTTTCGCAACGCCGGGCCGAATCTGTCCGCGATTACATCGTGCGTAAAGGCTATCCTGCCGACCGCATCCAGGCACGAGGAAAGGGCGAAGGCAGCCCGATTGCCGACAACGCATCAGCCGAGGGGCGCGCCAACAACCGCCGCGTTGAGATCGTCATCGAACGTTAATTGCAGGCATTAAGCCGGCAAACAAGAAGCTAAGCTCGACATGTTTCAGTTTTAATAATTCCGGACAGACCCGGGGCGGGGCCCGGGAGAGTGGCGGGGTATGCCACACTTCCGGGCTCTTCGACAAACAGGAATGGATGCCCGACAATAGCATTCGAGCATGACAAAACGTTTTGCAATTACATCGAGCACTTGAGACATAAAGAATGAACCTGCGAAACATGTTGTTGGGAGCACTTATTACCATTTTAGCCGGATGTTCGCTGGCCCCTTCCTATGAGCGGCCTTCACTGCCCACAGCGGCGGCTTATCCGGGAGTGAACTTAGCACAAAAGAAGACCACGCAGGATGCTTTGCAACTTGGCTGGCGCGAATTCTTCACAGATGCCAGGCTCCAGGAACTGATCGCTCAGGCGCTCGAGAACAACCGCGATCTGCGAATTGCGGTACAGCGAGTGGAAGAGGTCCGTGGCCTCTATGGTATCCAGCGCGCTGACCTGTTACCCAACATCAGTGTTGACGCAAGGGGAAGCCGGTCGCGGGTGCCGGCCGATCTCTCACCAACCGGGAGCTCTATCACTTCAGAGCAATACCAGGTTACCCTGAATCTCAGTTTGTGGGAACTGGATTTCTGGGGCCGGGTGCGCAACCTCACGGCGGCAGCGCTGGAGAAGTACCTGGCAACTGAAGAAGCACAGCGTGCAATAGTCATCAGCCTGGTAGCACACGTTGCCAATATTTATCTTCTGGAACGGGAACTCGACGAGCGAATAATCATTGCACAGATGACCCTTACCGGTCGTGAGGACTCTTATCGCATTGCGCGCCGGCGATACGAGGTAGGATATTCATCCAAGCTGGATGCAGTTCAGGCTGAAACGCTCTTGAATCAGGCGAGTGCCGACCGGGCGGCCTTAATGCGCCAGCGGGATCAAAACCACAATGCGCTTACACTTCTGGTCGGCGCTCCCATCGTTGCTTCTGAGAACCAGCCGCTGTCTATGATCGAACGGGGCTTTGTGCAGGAAATTTCTGCAGGACTGCCCTCGGATTTGCTGATTAACCGTCCGGATATTCTCGCTGCCGAGCATCAGTTGAAGGCAGCCAATGCCAACATCGGCGCCGCCCGTGCAGCCTTTTTACCGCGCATCATGTTGACCGGCGACCTGGGCACTGCCAGCGTCGCGCTCAGCGGTCTGTTTGGTGCAGACAGCGGCATCTGGCGTTTTGCGCCGAGTGTGACCCTGCCGATTTTTGATGG
The DNA here is from genome assembly GCA_039679325.1 of Smithella sp. GTDB lineage: Bacteria > Desulfobacterota > Syntrophia > Syntrophales > Smithellaceae > MVRV01. The sequence continues at coordinate 9,033 of JBDKVD010000292.1, read as the reverse complement.
CGGCCGCAATCTCGCTAATCTTGATGTTTCGGAAGCACGTCGCAATCTGGCTGTAGCCGACTATGAACGAACAATTCAGGGGGCTTTCCGCGAAGTTGCCGATGCGCTGGCCGAGCGTCGCTGGCTCACTTTGCAGGTTGCCGCTCAGCAGGCAACCCTTGCTGCACAAATAGAACGTACACGTCTGGCCGGGTTGCGTTATCAAAACGGTGCGGTGCCTTACCTGGAGGTACTCGATGCCGAGCGCGACCGGTTTGTCACCGAACAAGCATTGGTCCAGTTACGAAGGGCGCTACTGGCAAGTAGCGTAAACCTCTATGCTGCGCTGGGCGGTGGTAGTGTTGCACATAGGGCACAATAACTCAAAGGGCGTTGCATGCGCCATGAAGCTATGGAGAGAGGACGATGACCAACGAGCCTGAGCCTGAAGCCACATCCGGGCCTGAAAAAACCATCATCAAACAACTGAAGAAGAAATGGGTGATTGCGGCCGCAGTGGTGCTGATTCTTGCCGGCCTGGGTATAACGGCCTGGCAAATATTGGGCAGTGCTGACAAAAACAAAGGTCTTGTAAGCGGCAATGGACGCATTGAAGCAGTGGAGATTGACATCGCCGCCAGGACACCCGGTCGGGTAAAGGATATTCTGGTCCGTGAAGGGGAGTTGGTTTCCGCCGGACAAGTAGTAGCCTTGCTGGATACCGAAGTCCTGGAAGCCGAGCGCCGGCAGGCCGAAGCGCAATTGAAACAAGCGCAGAGCGGGGTTGAAACGGCGCGCAGTCAATTGGTTCAGCGCGAAAGCGAAAAAACAGCAACGCAGGCGGTAGTCGGGCAACGCGAGGCCGAACTGGGTGTTGCCCGGAAGCGCGCGTTTCGCTCCTTAACCCTGGCGGCTGAAGCGGCGACGTCGCAACAGGAGGCTGATGATGACAGCGCGAGGGTCCATAGTGCCGTTGCCGCCGTCAGTGCGGCTCGCGCCCAGCTTGCCGCCTCCGCCGCGGCCGTCGTGACGGCGCGTGCCGGTATTGCCGGCGCGCAGTCGGCTGTTGAAGCCGTGCAGGCAACTATCGAACGTATTGGGGCCAATATAAAAGACAGCTCGCTTACGTCACCTCGTGAAGGGCGGGTGCAGTACCGGGTCGTTCAGCCCGGCGAAGTGGTCGGCGCCGGTGGCCGGGTGTTGAGTCTGGTTGATCTGAGCGATGTCTATATGACCTTTTTCCTGCCTACAGCCGTGGTCGGAAGGGTTGCATTAGGCACTGAGGTACGTATGGTGCTGGACGCGGCTCCTGAATATGTGATTCCGGCGAAGGTGTCGTTTGTGTCCGATGTAGCCCAGTTCACTCCGAAAACAGTGGAGACGGCCAGTGAACGCCAAAAGTTAATGTTCCGCGTCCGGGCGCAGATTCCTCCGGATTTGCTCAAAAGGCATATCACTCAGGTCAAAACCGGACTGCCCGGCGTGGCCTATATAAGGCTGAATTCCAAAGTAGAGTGGCCGGCCCATCTGCAGGTGAAACCACAACTATGAGTGAACATAATTCCGCAACCGGTCTTGCACTGCCTGTGTTGCAGTCTGTGGCCCGGCTGCATGATGTCAGTCAACGCTATGGCAGGAAGACCCTGGCGCTGGATGGTGTTAGTCTTGATGTGCCCGCAGGCTGCATGGTCGGCTTTATCGGCCCGGATGGTGTGGGCAAGTCCACTCTATTCTCACTGCTGGCAGGCGCCAGAGCTATCCAGACAGGGAGGATCGAAGTTTTGGGCGGCAATATCGCCGACCGTCGCCATCGCAGGATTGTTTGCCCGCAGGTGGCCTACATGCCGCAGGGGCTGGGCAAAAATCTCTACGCAACGCTGTCGGTAACCGAAAATCTTGATTTCTTCGCCAGTCTCTTCGGCCACAGCCGCAACGAGCGCGAGCGCCGTATTAATGAGTTACTTACAGCCACGGGACTGGCTCCCTTTACCGACAGGCCGGCAGGAAAGCTCTCCGGCGGTATGAAGCAGAAACTCGGCCTGTGCTGTGCACTCATTCACGATCCCGACATGCTGATTCTGGACGAACCGACCACCGGCGTCGATCCGCTCTCGCGGCGGCAGTTCTGGGAACTGATTGACCACATTCGTTCCGAGCGAACCGGCATGAGTGTGCTCATCGCCACCGCTTACATGGAAGAAGCTGCGCGCTTCGACTGGATCGTGGCTATGAATGCCGGACACATACTCGCCACGGGCACCCCGCAGGAGATCCTGACTCTCACCGGCGCCGAAACGCTGGAGGAGGCATTTATCGCCCTGCTGCCGCAGACTCAGCGTGACGGTTACCAACCGGTCGTTATCCTCCCCCGCGAGACTGACTCCGTCGGGGAAACAGCGATTGAGGCTCATGATCTTACAATGCGCTTTGGCGATTTCACCGCCGTTGATCATGTAAGCTTCAGCATCGGGCAAGGTGAGATTTTCGGTTTTTTGGGATCCAACGGGTGTGGCAAGACCACCACCATGAAGATGCTGACCGGCCTGCTGCCACCCACTGAAGGGCAGGCACTGCTGTTCGGTCATCCTGTTGATCCGCATGATCTTGATACGCGCCGGCGTGTCGGCTATATGTCGCAGTCGTTTTCACTTTACAGTGAGTTGACGGTCAGGCAGAATCTGGTATTGCACGCACGTTTGTTCAAGATGCCGGAAGAGAGCATCGAGTCGCGTCTGGAAGAGATGGCGCAGCGTTTCTACTTAAGCGAGGTTATGGATAGCCTGCCTGACGCCCTGCCGCTTGGTCAGCGTCAGCGATTGTCGCTCGCGGTGGCGATGATCCACGGTCCGGAAATGCTGATTCTCGACGAGCCGACATCGGGGGTAGACCCGATGGCGCGCGATGCCTTCTGGCAGATCATGATCGATCTGGCGCGCAAGGATAAGGTCACTATTTTCATCTCCACCCACTTTATGAACGAGGCGGAACGATGTGACCGGATCTCACTCATGCATGCAGGCCGGGTGCTGGTTAGTGACTCGCCTGCCGCGCTGATTGCAGCTCGTGGCGTCAGTTCACTTGAGGAAGCTTTTATCAGCTACCTGGAAGAGGCTCTGGCCAAAGAAACAGCCGGAGCCTCGACAGTAACCGCCGAAACGGTTGCCACCCCCCCACCGCCTCCCGAACAACACGCCGCGATCCCAGAGGCGCGAACCGCCTGGTTCAGTTTACGCCGCTTATTCAGTTATACCCGGCGCGAAACGCTGGAACTGCTTCGCGATCCGATCCGCCTGACCCTGGCGATGCTGGGCAGCGCTATACTGATGTTTGTGATGGGTTACGGCATCAGCATGGATGTGGAGAATCTCACCTTCGCGGTGCTCGACCGCGATCAAACGACTACCAGTAGCGACTATGTGCTCAACCTTTCCGGTTCGCGCTACTTTATCGAGCACCCGCCGATTGCCGATTACGCGGAAATGGATCGTCGCATGCGTTCAGGCGAGATCAGTTTAGCCATCGAAATCCCGTCCGGGTTCGCCCGAGACCTGAAACGCGGCACGCCGGTTGCCGTTGGCGCCTGGATCGACGGCGCCATGCCACAGCGGGCAGAAACGGTGCGCGGCTATGCGCAGGGAATACACGCACAGTGGCTGGCAACCGCGGCGCGTCAAACAATCGGCTCTGCCGCACTAACAGTCCCGGCGACCATTGAGACCCGTTTTCGTTATAATCCGGACGTCAAGAGTCTTGTGTCCATGGTGCCGGCTGTGATTCCGCTGCTCCTGATGCTGATCCCGGCCATGTTGACCGCGCTGTCGGTCGTGCGGGAGAAAGAGCTGGGTTCTATTGTCAATCTCTATGTGACTCCGGTCACGAGGCTGGAATTTTTGTTGGGCAAGCAGCTTCCCTACATCGCATTGGCAATGCTCAACTTCCTGCTGCTCACTGCGTTAGCGGTATTCATGTTTGATGTACCGCTCAAAGGCAGTTTCCTCACTCTTGCTGCTGCGGCTTTGCTGTATGTAATCGCCGCCACCGCCATCGGTTTGGTGATTTCAACCTTTATGAAGAGCCAGATCGCCGCTTTGTTTGGCACAGTGCTATTGACCATTCTGCCCGCCGTACAGTTTTCCGGAATGATCAACCCGGTTTCTTCTCTGGAAGGAGCAGGCGCAGTGATTGGCAGGTACTATCCGACAAGCCATTTTCTGACCATTGCCCGCGGCACTTTCTCCAAGTCGCTCGGCATATCTGATCTTTACTCTTCCTTCGTACCGTTATTGATTGCCATACCCGTACTTATCGCTCTGGGAACTGTCTTGCTCAAAAAACAGGAGCACTGAACATGCGCACGGCAAATATTCTCCACCTTGGTGTTAAAGAATTGCGCAGCCTGCTGCGCGAACCGATTATGATTGTACTGGTTGTATATTCTTTTACGTTTTCGGTTTACACCGCTGCAACGGCTACGCCGGAGACATTGCACAAAGCCCCCATCGCCATTATTGACGAGGATCAATCACCCCTCTCCACACGTATTACCGACGCCTTCTACCCGCCTCATTTCATGCCCCCGGCGTTGATCGCCCAGTCCGAGGCGGATGCCCGGATGGACGCCGGCCGCGATACCTTTGCACTCACTATCCCCTCCGGTTTCCAGCGCGATGTCCTGGCAGGCCGCAATCCTGTGATACAGCTCAATGTCGATGCCACCCGCATGGGCCAGGCTTTTACCGGCAGCGGTTACATCCAGGCCATCATCGGCGGTGAGGTGAGCACCTTCCTGCAGGGCTACCGGTCAAACACAATACCTCCGGTGGATCTGGCCTTGCGGGCGCGCTTCAATCCCGAGTTGAACCAATCGTGGTTCGGCGCAATAATGCAGGTCATCAACAGCGTCACCATGTTGTCGATTATCCTTGCCGGAGCAGCGCTGATCCGCGAACGGGAACATGGCACGGTGGAGCACCTTCTGGCGATGCCGGTTACTCCTTTCGAGATCGTGACGAGCAAGGTCTGGGCCATGGCTCTGGTTGTGCTGGCGGCTACCACCTTTTCGCTGATCTTCGTCGTCCGGGGGCTGCTTTCGGTACCCATCGAAGGTTCAATCGGTCTGTTTCTTTTCGGCACCACTCTGCACCTGTTTGCCACCGCGTCCCTCGGCATCTTTCTTGGTACGATTGCCCGTTCGATGCCTCAATTCGGATTGCTGCTGATGCTGGTGTTGTTGCCGTTACAGATGCTTTCGGGTGGCATGACGCCGCGGGAGAGCATGCCCCAATTCATACAATTCCTGATGCAGGCAGCACCGAATACTCATTTCGTCATTCTTGCTCAAGCCATCCTGTATCGTGGTGCAGGACTTTCAGTCGTCTGGCCGCAATTTATCGCCCTTGTCGTGATCGGGGCCTCCCTGTTTTCCCTGTCCCTGGCACGCTTTCGCAAAACCATAGGGACAATGACATGAAGCAATATTTCTGAAACCCGACGGCATTGCGAATTCAGAAGACAGAGCTCAGAATGAAAAATCTTATCAATACTGACTCCCGAATATTTCAACCATCCCTCGATATACTGAGGCTCCACCAAATATTGAGGCCAAACAAATCATTTCATCTATTTCTGCCGCTCTCCCCTGCCAATCTAATCTACTGTTATAAAAGATGAATCAAAACTTCTGATTATCTTTCGGGTATTGGCCGACTATTTGCTATTACCTGTTAATAAATAATACGAAGGGAGAATATCATGAAATCAGGTACGCAGGATCAGGTGGAAGGAAAGTTCCACCAAATTAAGGGCAAGATCAAAGAAGTAGCGGGGGATCTAAGCGATAACCCTGAATTGGAAACCGAAGGCACCGTTGAAAAGATAGCCGGCGAAGTTCAGGAAAAGATCGGTCAGGTCAAGAAGGTTCTGGAAAAATAGAGTTTATTAAACAACAGTAGCAACAATAACAGGAGAAAGTGTCTCAATTATATTGGCACAGAGGGATAAATGAAAACAATGTATAGACTAGTAGTAATGATGGCTGCGGCGTTTGCTCTGCTGGCGCTCAGCATGCCTGTATATGCTTCCAGGACGGATAACCGCATCGAATCGACAGCCAGGCATTCATACGTATTCAAGACCTTCCTCAAGGGCGATGATATCAAAATAGAGTCCAATGATGGCGCCGTCACTTTGACGGGGACGGTTGCCGACAACTTCAACAAGTCGTTGGCCCAGGAAACGGTAGCAAGTCTCCCCGGTGTTAAAAGTGTGGACAACAGACTGGAAATCAAAGGGACTCCCCCCACCGCAGACTCGGATGCATTGCTCCGTGACAAAGTGAAATACACCCTCTTGTTTCATCGCAGCGTAAGCGTCGGCACAACAGAGGTTAACGTCAAAGACGGCATTGTGACTCTACGAGGCGAAGCGGCTAATCAGGCCCAAAAGGACTTGACGACTGAATACGCCAGGGATGTCGAAGGTGTTAAAGATGTGAATAATGAAATGACCATAGGAAAGGCTCCGAAAAAGAAGCAAACGGCAAGCTCCAGGATTGATGACGCTTCGATCACCGCCCAAGTCAAGATGACGCTGCTTTATCACCGCTCAACCAGCGCCCTCAATACCTCGGTCACCACGAAGAGGGGTGTGGTTACATTGAGCGGCAAAGCGAAAAATGCAGCCGAAAAGGATCTGGCCACTAAATTCGCCATCGATGTAAACGGTGTAAAGAGTGTAAAGAACCGGATGACCATCGAGTAGTCGACCAAACCCAAAGAGAAGATATGATCACTGCCGGCTGGCACAGCAGAATGCATCAGCCGGCAGTGAAAAGTATCAATCGGAAAGAATGATCATATGTTGTGGACAATTGCCGTGGTACTGATAATTTTGTGGCTGCTGGGGCTGCTGACCGGCTATACAATGGGTTATTTTATTCATGTCCTGCTGGTCATTGCCGTCATCGTTGTGCTGATCAGAGTAATTCAGGGAAGGAAACCCGTTTAGAAAGGAGGAAGAACATGAAAGATATTAATCGTATTCTTGTTGTAAGCTGGATAACCCAATCTTGTCAAAAGACGGTCCATTATGGAGTTTCACTGGCGGCGAAATATCGAGCTGAACTTTCCGTGATTCATATAGTGAATACATTCTGGCTTCAGGGATGGAGCGTGCCTATGATATCAATGATCGAAGAGCGAAAGAGAGATTTGGAGAGAGAAAAGCAGGAACTGGACGAAATTATTAACAGCGAAAAAAAGAAGGGCATGAATATTAGAGAGATTATTAAAGAAGGAAATCCGGTTGAAGAAATCCTGAAAACTATTGAAAATGAAAAAATTGATCTGGTTGTTTTGCGTGCCCAGGAAGAAGGCCGTATAGAACATTTTATGATCAGCGGAAGCAATGATGCCATCATCCGGAAGATGCCCTGCTCAATCTTCTTAGTTAAAGACGAACCGGTACCGGATGCACAATAACATTAAGCAGCACTCCCGGCTGCACCAGTTGGAACTGTCAAAAGTTTTATAAAAACAATGAAATCTTCAAATACGAGCTGGAAAAGCCAAAGAATTTTCGAGCTGGATTCTCCCTGTTACCGTTTGCGCAACACTAAACTTCCCACGGAATACCCTGAGCCAAAGGAGCAGATCATACCGATATCATCTTTTTTCAGATCCTTATTGTGCAGGTGAAAAGCGATGATTAACCCGGCCGATGCGGTATTGCCGTACCGGTCGAGTATTGTCGGCACATCTTCCTCATTGTAGTTTTCACCAAGGACGTTCTTTATAACTATTTTGTTCATGTTGATATTCGCCTGGTGCAGCCAGTACCGTTTGACATCTTTAGACGTTAAACCGAGACTTGCCAGATGTTCATTAATATGTTTGATGGCTATCGGGCCTACTTCGGCAAAAGCCTTTTTTCCTGCCTGATGAAACAGATTGCTACTCCCGAAGGGGTCATCGTCTGTAGCACGCGACAGATGCCCGAAATTCGAACGTATATTGGTGGAATACCGAGTCAGCGCTCTTGTGCTTAACACCTCGTAATTGTTGGCAGCGGTACACGTTTCCTGCCGCTCCATAATAACCGCCGTACTTACGTCACCAAAGATAAAGTGAAAATTCCGGTCGCAATAATTTATCTGGGGAGTCATCAACTCCGGATTGATGGCCAAAACGCAGCTTGCCGAACCGGACATCAGGGCGTCATAGGCCCGGTGAAGACCAAAGGTCGCCGCCGAACAGGCTACAAGCATGTCAAATCCAAAACCCTTCTCAATCCCCAGTGCATTCTGTACTTCAATGGCAATGGCCGGATGAGACCGCTGAGTATGACCACAGGAAACTATAACGGCATCAATATCGGCGGCCGTCTTCCCGGCCTCACTCATTGCTTCACGTGCTGAATGAACGGCTATTTCCGCCTGAATGCTTAGTTCATCCTCGCTTCTATCGGGAAACTTCGGCCGCATGCGTTCTATGTCGAGAATTCCTTCTCTGGTGTATACATACCGGGATTTTATTCCGGAAGATTTTTCGATAAACCTTTCCGAAGAAGACGGCATCTCCTCGATTTCCCCCGCCGCTATCTGGGCTGCATGCCCGGCATTGAACTTTTCCGCATAGGCGTTGTAGCTTGCAACCAGTTCTTCATTTGTAATGAAATACGACGGTGTCCAGAGTCCCGAACCACTGATGACGACCTTAGGCGAAGAATTTCCTGACATATCTAAATTACCTTTCAAATACTCGAAAAAAATATTTTGGGACGGGAACGTATAAGAAAACGGTCGCCGAGTCAATTAAAAAACTTGGGGCGGAAAAACAATAATTATTTAAATTAACCCGCAGGGCTAAAAACAAACTAATTCCATTTCCAAATCATAGATGATACCGCGGCGGCTAGGAGGAGGCGACGAGGCGTATTATACATACGTTGAGGAAGCCGACGACGACGCCAACAAAGGTAGCGCTTGATTTGGAATTGGAATAAGGCAGGAACTTCAACTTTGTCGGCAAGGGTCACGGATTACGGAAACAGCCACCG
>JBDKVD010000291.1:0-3053 GCA_039679325.1 Smithella sp. | reverse complement strand
CGAAGCAATGACTCCAAGGCTTGCCGGTCACTGGCTGTCAATTCAATATGTTTGGGTGTACGTGCCATGAAAAGCACTATAGCATATTCAAATATTTTTAGAAAGAATTAACCGCACATGACACTAGGAAAGCAATCCAACTACAATAAACGGATGAACCGGCCTGAAGGTTCCTCCGTTTATTGCATGCTTTATGATTCCAAAAGGTGATACAGCTCGGGCTGGACATATTTGTTGCATCTATTATTTCTCAACGCCCTTGACTTCCATGAACGATCATCCATTATTGATTGAAAGTGATATTTGCCGTTGATTCGCTTGTGTAGAAGGTTTCTTTTGGTAAGGGAGAAACCGTTATCAGGGGAAAAGTGGTTTTACGGATTTTGAGTCTAATTGCATCCATAATAGCGCTCCTCTGTCCCCCGCAAACTATTCCTATACAATACCGGTGATGGCACCGGTATTGTCGATGTTAATATTGTAAGCGGCGGGAACTTTGGAAAGGCCGGGCATTCTGAGGATTTCACCAGTAATGGGAATCAGGAAGCCGGCGCCGGAAGCAACTTTAATTTCCCGCACAGTAACAATGAAGTTCTTGGGCAGACCTAGGAGACTGGGATTGTCGGATAGCGATTGCTGGGTTTTGGCAATACAGACCGGCAGCTTGTCGTAGCCGATTTTTTTGATTAGATCAAGATTGCGTCTGGCCTGCGGTTGGTAATCGATTGAAACAGCACCGTAAATTTCGCTGGCTACTTTAAATATTTTATCTTCTACCGGCAGATCCCAGTCATAGAGCGGTTTAAATGTCCCTTGTTTACCAGCAATCAGCTGTACAGTCTTTTCCGCAAGTTCTAAGCCACCTTCGCCTCCCAGCCTGAAAATATCCGCCGGAGCGATATTCATCCCTTCATTTTCCGCAGCTTCCATAACTGCTTTAATTTCTTCATCCGTGTCGGAAGGGAACCGATTTAAAGCAATAATACACGGAACATTAAATTTATCGATATTGTCATAGTGCTTGCGGAGATTCGCCATGCCCAGCACAGCCGCGCGGGCATTAGGTTCGTTAAGCTCTTCGCGGCTGATACCGGCATGATATTTTAATGCCCGAATGGTGGCAACCAATACAACTATCCTGGGATTCAACTTGCCATAGGGCGCCACGATATCGAAAAACTTCTCGGCGCCGAGATCAAAGCCAAAGCCGGCTTCAGTTACCACGTAATCCGCCAATCGCAGCGCAAGGTCGGTGCCCATGATGCTGCTTGTACCCTGAGCAATATTGGCAAAGGGTCCTCCGTGAATGATTGCCGGCACGCCTTCTGTGGTTTGCACCAGATTGGGCAAAAGCGCGTATTTCAATAGCGCCGTGACTGCGCCTTCCACTTTTAGATCACCGGCAATCACCGGCTGGTCATCATAGGTAAAACTCACCAGAATTTTTCCTATCTTGTCTTTTAAATCTTCATAGGAACGTGACAGGCAGAGGATTGCCATGATCTCGCTCGAAGGGACAATGTCAAATCCGGTTTCGCGGGGAATGCCATTGGTGGAACCGCCGAGACCAATGACGATATCCCGAAGCGAACGGTCGTTCATATCCAGGACCCTGCGCCAGGTAATTTTGCGCGGATCAATATTGAGGGGATTGCCATGAAAAATGGAATTGTCTACGATTGCGGAAAGCAGGTTGTGCGCGCTTTCCACCGCCGGAAAGTCATTGGTGAAATGGAGGTTGATGTCGTCAACCGGATGAACTCGGGAAAGTCCACCACCGGTTGCTCCACCTTTGATGCCGAATACCGGTCCCAGGGATGGTTCACGCAAGGCGGCGATGGTAGATTTGCCAATTTTAGCCAGCGCCTGTGCAAGACCTATGGATATGGTCGTTTTTCCTTCGCCGGCCGGTGTCGGTGTCATGGCCGACACTAGAATTAAAGACGAATCCTTTCGGCGGGAAAACCGCCGGATCGCTTCGAGCCGGACTTTGGCCTTGTAACGGCCGTATAATTCCAGATCATTTTCCGTAAGTCCAATAGAAGAGGCGATCTCAACAATCGGCTGCAATTTTTTTTCCAGGGAGTATTGTTTGATTTTCATAATAGCGCTACTTATTGATCACCGCATCGAAGCGTATATCGATATTGTATTCGTCGCTGATGCGGTTGAAATCATTTTTAAGGTCGAGAATTTTTACTGCCGGCGGCAAAGAAAAGTAGCATACCATTTGGAATACACTTGTTTCCGTGACGGGATTGTTGTCCACATTGGTGGACAGGTCGTCAATGCTGATCCCCCGCAGTTGGAGTGCTGTGCAGATTTGATTGATGATTCCCGGACGATCTATGGCAGTGGCAACGAGTTTGTAAGGAATCGAAGGTAAGACATTCCGATGGCTGGGGGCTTTTGTTTTCCGAACGTAAATATCCAATTTTGTCTTTTCGCGCAGGCTGTCCAGATCTTTAATCAGACGCTCGATGTCGTCGGTTTTTCCCGATGTCAAAATTATCATGCCGAATTCATTGCCCAAAACGCAACCGCGGGAACGCTCGATATTGATGCCCCGTGCTGTAAAAAATTCGGCGATTTCTTTAGCCAGACCGGATCGATCCGGCCCCATAGACGAAATAACGACGTATGATTTCATAGGGCGACTCCATCATTCTTTTTTTGTGCTGACAGGATTGGACACTCTATTTACTTCTTTTATTTTCTAGCCGCACCGTATTGAAATGTCAACTAAAAGTAAAAAAGCACCGGAAGGAATAACCAAAATAAAGATCGACAAATATAATCCGGTGTCCCGACCTATATTTAACTGATCGCAAAAACTGTTGACAAAAACATGCATCGAAATATATGGTAATTACTCAAATTTTTTAGGAGTTAACATTTTATGTTTGGTATTGGATTCCAGGAGTTACTCATTATTGCCGTCGTTGCCCTGCTTATTGTCGGGCCTAAAAAGCTGCCGGATCTGGCCAAAACTTTAGGCAAGGGATTCAATGAATTCCGTAAAGCTACCGACGGCATCACCGACGACCTGAAAC
>JBDKVD010000290.1:0-7425 GCA_039679325.1 Smithella sp. | reverse complement strand
GCTCGCCGGGAAATATGGTTTAGAAAGACAGCTTTTCAGGTTAAAAACTTTATAAATTTATTGGTTTGCATGTCACTAAACAAATATCAAATCAACTGGCCGATTGTGGCGATAGTTGCTCTTGTCTTGGCGCTGTTATTCTTCTGGGAATCCAGCCATCTGAAAATTGAAACCGACATCCTGGAGTCGCTGCCGCATAACGACCCGGTGCTTTCCGATGCACGCCGGATCATCAAACACTTGCCCGCTCAGGACCGGCTGATTATTGACGTCGGCAGGGAAACTGCCGACAGAGACAAACTCGCCGGAGCAGCCGCCCGAATAACGGAAAAACTCAAAAAGAGCGGTCTTTTTACTCAAGTTGGAATTAATGAAGAGGCTAAGTATTTCCCGGAATTGATGGCGCATGTTGCTGATAATCTCCCTCTTCTTTTTAATGCGGAGAAACTGGAAAAAGAACTGAAGCCGCTTTTGGAGACAGACCGGATTAAAGAGACTTTTTTCCAAAACCGGCAGGCCCTGGAGCAACTGGAAGGAATCGGCCGCAGTGAAATGATGGTCAAAGACCCGTTAGGATTTTCCGGCATTGTTCTGCGGCAATTTTCCGCATTGATGCCCACCGATAAAGTGCAATTTTATCAGGACCAGCTGATTTCCGAAGACGACAGGCATGCGCTCATTATCGCCAAAATTGCCGGATCAGGCTCGGATACCGCAACCGGCGCCAAAATATCCAAACTTCTTGATGATATCGAAAAGGAACTGCCGTCAGATCCGGCATTGAAGGGAGAAAAGTATGTACTTAGCGCCGCAGGCGTCTACCGTGCCGCTCTGGATAATGAAAACACAGCCCGCCGCGACACGAAGATAGCCATTGTTCTGACTACCGTGGGAATCGCCTTTTTACTTTTATTTGCCTTCCCCCGGCCGCTTATCGGCCTTTTGGCGCTGTTGCCTTCCACAGTAGGCGCTATCGCCGCTTTGTTTGTTTGCTCTTTTTTCTTTAAGTCCATGTCGATGGTCGCTGTCGGTTTTGGCGGAGCAATCATGGCCTTTACCGTGGATTTGGGCATCACCTATCTTCTTTTTTTAGATCAACCGCAGGAAACTTCCGGTAAACAAGTGGCGCGTGAAGTATGGTCGGCGGAGCTTCTGGCTGTGCTGACTACGGTGGGCGCATTTCTTCTGCTGCTCGTCAGCGATTTTAAAATACTGGCGGAAATCGGTGTGTTTTCAGCTTGCGGTGTCACATTTGCCCTGCTCTTTGTTCATTTTGTTTTTCCGGCAATATTCCCGACAATGCCTGCAGCCGCCCGTCCCCGCCGTCCTTTTCTCTTTAATCTGGTAAAAAATATTTCCACGCCGGCCAACTGGAAGCTGATTATGGTGCTGGCCTTTAGTTTGCTGATGCTTTTCTTTGCCAGACCCGTGTTCAATGTGGACATCAGTTCCATGAACTCCATCAGCAAAGAAGCAATTAACGCCGAAAATATCATACAAAAAACATGGGGCGATCTTTCCGGCAAGTGTTATGTTTTTTTACAGGCTGCGAATATCGCCAAACTGCAGGAAAAAAATGATCAACTGCTGCGGCTGCTCACCAAAGATGTGGAAGAGGGCAGATTATCTTCCGTGTTTCTTCCGTCTTCATTGTTTCCGTCAGCAAAGACAGCTGAAGAAAACCTGACAGCGTGGCATAATTTCTGGAACCCGCAGCGTTTGGCCAAACTTGAGGCGGATATGAACGCGGCCGCGCGCGAAGCCGGTTTTGCTCCCGATGCTTTTGCGCCGTTTTGGAAAACCCTTCACAATAAAAATCCACAAATAAAGGAAATGCCGGAAAAATATGCGGAATTATTTGGAATTACAAAAGATGATGCCGGATATAATCAACTCAGCCTGCTTGCCGCCGGTAAAAAATATGATGCGGAGGATCTCTTCTCTCGTCTGGCAACTACGGAAATTGCAGGGATATTTGACGTTGGTTTGTTTAACAAAAGACTTGGGAAGACTCTCCGCAGTATCTTTCTGGAAATTGCGCTGATTACCAGCATAGGCATTGTGGTGGTTGTTTTTTTATTTTTCCTGGATGGGGCATTGTCGCTTATTGTGCTTGCACCAATTGCCTTTGCTCTGGTGGCAACGCTGGGAACAATGAAAATCATCGGCCATCCGCTGGATATCCCCAGCATCATGCTCTGGGTTGTCATTATGGGCATGGGAATAGATTATTCCATTTATTATGTCTGCTTCTACCAGCGTTATCAAGATGGGGATCATCCTTTCATGGATACAATCAAGATGGCGATGTTTCTGGCTTCCTTCACCACGCTGATCGGTTTCGGCGTTCTGGCTGCAGCCCGCCACTCCCTCCTGCACAGCATCGGCCTTACCTCTCTTTTGGGCATCGGCTATTCCATCCTCGGCTCTTACTTCATCCTGCCCGCATTGTTGAAAAAATTATATGCACCGTTTGCCTATCCTGAAGGCCCTGTTACACCAGGCTCAAAAGAGCACTTGAAGCGTGCGGTTTTACGTTACCGTCACCTGGAAGCTTATCCCAGGCTTTTCGCCAGGTTTAAAATGAAGATTGATCCGATGTTTAAAGAGCTGGACAAGTATGCGCAAAATCCCCGTCGAATAATTGATATCGGCTGCGGTTACGGAATTCCGGCGGTATGGCTTCTGGAGCTTTATCCCGCAGCAAAAGTATATGGGCTGGAGCCTGATGAGGAGCGGGTGCGCATCGCCTCCCGGGTTATCGGAAAACGCGGCAAGGTGGAAGCAGGCAGAGCACCCGACCTGCCCCATATCGCTGGAGAGGTCGATTACGTTCTTATGCTGGACATGCTGCATTATGTTTCCGATGAAGACTTGCCGATTTTACTGAAACGGATCTATGAAAAACTCGAAAAGGACGGTACTCTGCTTATTCGGGCAACAGTACCTTCGGACAGAAAAGTTCCCTGGAAACGCTGGATAGAATCATTGCGCTTAAAACACACTCACATACCTGAACATTTTCGCAGTGAAAAAGAAATAGCCGGTTTTCTTCAAGCCGCGGATTTCAAGGTTGACGTATTCGCCTCTTCTACCGCCGCCGTCGAGGAAAAATGGTTCGTCGGCAAAAGATATTAACTCTTCCTGATGCTGTTATGTCTCTTGTAAAATGACCGGAAAAAGATGTAAAATCATCTAGAATAACTGAAAGCCATCCCCAAAATGGAGAACACACCCGTATGAACAATAAGGGCTTAACTGTTTTGGCAGGTGATATTGGTGGAACTAAAACCAATCTGGCCGTCTTCTCCTCCGAATCTGGTCTGCAATCTCCACTGGCGGAGGGCACCTTTCCCAGCGGGGAATATCCCGATTTGGAATCAATCGTCCGTGAATTTCTGTCACAAGACGGAAAGGGAATAAACATCAATTATGCAAGCTTCGGCGTAGCCGGGCCAATTGTAGACGGTCGGGCAAAAATCACTAATCTTCCCTGGGTGATGGATCAGGAAAATCTCACCCGAATATTCGGTTTTTCATCGGTACGACTACTTAATGACTTAATGGCTTGCGCCTGTGCCCTGCCGTTTCTTGAAGCAAACGATTTATACACACTCAGTGAAGGCATCTCCGACCCTGAAGGCACCATAGCCATTGTTGCCCCCGGAACCGGCCTCGGTGAGGCCTATCTGACCTGGAACAACACACACTATCAGGCCCATGCGTCGGAGGGAGGACATACTGATTTTGCCCCGACAAATGCATTGGAGGCCGGTTTGCTGAACTACCTGTGGAGACGCTTCGATCATGTCAGCACTGAACTGGTATGCTCCGGCAGCGGCCTGATGAATATTTACAACTATCTGAAAGATAGCAGGTATGCCGCAGAGCCCGGCTGGCTGGCTGCAGAATTACGCGTAGTTAATGATCCGGT
This sequence comes from Smithella sp., assembly GCA_039679325.1. GTDB lineage: Bacteria > Desulfobacterota > Syntrophia > Syntrophales > Smithellaceae > MVRV01. Next base: position 3,491 of record JBDKVD010000290.1, on the reverse strand, counting down.
ACCGGTTATTATCAGGGTTGCCGTTGATGCTGATCATTCCTGCAGGCTTTGTCAGTCCGCCCTGGATGTTTTTATCCATATACTCGGTGCGGAAGCAGGCAATATGGCTCTCAAGGTGATGGCCTCAGGTGGCGTCTATCTGGGCGGCGGTATTCCACCCCGCATTATTGCGGCGCTGCAAAAGGGTTCTTTCATGGACGCCTTCCGGTATAAAGGCCGTATGTCGGAACTTCTGGAGAGAATGCCGGTGCGGGTGATCATGAATCCCAGAGCGGCGCTTCTTGGCGCAGCCCGTTATGCAATGAACCTGGCAGGTAAAACGGAGTTTTTCGATATATCCGCGGCGGCAAAATAAGAAACATTGGAGGCATTTATGAAAAATTCTCTTAACCTGGGGTTGATCGGTAATTGCCGCATTGGTGCATTAATCGACGAGAACAGTGAAATTGTCTGGCATTGTCTGCCGCGATTTGACGGTGACCCCGTTTTTTGCTCACTTCTTCGCGAGCATTCCTCCGGTGAGAACTTCGGTTATTGCGTCGTTGAGTTGAAGGACCAGGTTGCTTCAGAACAGTATTATCTTACAAATACGGCAGTGCTGGTTACCCGTTTAATGGATGCCGAGGGTTCAGTTGTTGAGATAACAGACTTTGCTCCCCGTTTCTGGCAATACGGTCGAATGTTTAACCCGATGATGCTGATCCGTCAGCTGCGACGGATTTTTGGAACACCCCGCATTACCCTGCGTGTCAGGCCGGCTTATGATTACGGTAATCAGCGCTGTTCGGTCACTTTTGGAAGCCATCATATCCGTTATGTTGCCCCGGATTGGGTATTGAGGCTGAGCACGGATGCCTCCCTTACGACAATTCTTGAGGAAACATCTTTCTTTCTTGAAGACCGGTTAACACTGATTTTTGGTCCCGATGAAACTTTTCCCGAAGCCATTGGTCAGATGTCCCATCGTTTTCTGGAGGAAACGGTTTCCAGTTGGCATAATTGGGTGCGTGACCTCGGGATTCCGTTCGAGTGGCAGGATGAAGTGATTCGCGCCGCAATTACTCTTAAGCTCAACACCTTTGAAGACACTGGCGCCATCATCGCGGCCATGACCACCTCTATCCCCGAAGCGCCGGGTTCGAAGCGCAACTGGGATTACCGCTACTGCTGGTTTCGGGATGCCTACTTCGTCGTCAACGCATTAAATCGCCTCAGCACTACAAATACCATGGAAAGGTATTTAAGATATCTCATCAATGTCGTGGCCGGTACTACGGAAGGACATATCCAGCCCGTGTATGGGATTGGCGGCAAAGCAAAGCTGATGGAATATGATGTAGATAGTTTACCCGGTTACAGGGGAATGGGACCGGTGCGGGTAGGCAACCAGGCCTCTGAACAGATTCAACATGATGTATATGGATCTTCAATTCTCGCCGTTGCTCACATCTTCTTTGACCGGCGCGTCGTGAAAAGGGGCGACGAAGAACTCTTCTATCGTCTGGAGCCATTAGGTAAGACAGCCCTTACCGTTTACGACAAACCGGACGCCGGGCTATGGGAATTGCGCAATATTCCTCGCATACATACTTTTTCCAGTGTCATGTGCTGGGCTGCCTGCGACCGCCTGGCGAAAATCGCCGCTCATCTTGGACTTAAAGAACGGTCTATTTACTGGCGACAGCAAGCCGACGACATCTATTCCACAATTTGTCGACGGGCATGGAACGAAGAAAAGCAAGCCTTTGTTGCCGCCTTCGAGGGCGACTCATTGGATGCCAGCATGCTGCTGCTGCATGATATCGGGTTTCTGTCGGCTGACGATCCGCGCTTCGCCCGGACAGTAGCGGCGATTGAACGCGAACTTAAACATGGTAATTACGTCTACCGCTATGTCGAGGCCGACGACTTCGGTGTACCGGAAAATGCATTCCTCGTTTGTACTTTCTGGTATATCTATGCCCTGGCGGCGCTCAATCGCACGGAAGAAGCCCGTGAACTGTTTAACAACCTCCTTGCCAGACGGAACCGGCACGGTCTGCTTGCCGAACATATTGATCCCCGCACCGGCGAACAATGGGGAAATTACGTCCAGACCTACAGCATGGTGGGTTTAATCAACTCGGCCATCCGTCTCAGCAAAAGGTGGGACAGCGTGTTTTGAAAGGAACCGGTGACATTATGAAACTACGTAACAAAAAGATTTCATTTCAGTCATTGTGGCTGGGGCTTCGTTTCGTCATACCTCTCACTATCGCTTTGACTCTGCTGGCTTATGCGGTAATGCCCCTGGTGGAGGAACTTAACCTGCGCTGGTTTGTGCGCGATCTGGACAGCCGCGCCCAACTCATCACCGCCACTTTGCAGGAACCGCTGGGTGAGCTTCTGAAACAGGGCAACAAAACTAAGATCGCTAATCTTCTTGCTCGTGCTACTAAAGATGAGCGGCTTTTTGCAATCGGTTACTGTGACGGGGAAGGAAATGTGCTCTATCGGACACCGACGTTTCCCCAGGGTCTCAATTGCAATTCTCCCGCTATTTCATCGCAGGAATTCCGTTCTTTATTAAAATTACCCAAGGGACTGGTCCACGTGGCCGTTAATCCGATAAGTTATGCAGGCGCACCAGCCGGTTCACTTATACTTCTTCATGATATGAGTTTTGTCGAAATACGCAGTGCGGATACAAGAAAATATATCATCATTATGTTTGCCGTGATCGGTCTGGTCATCTCTCTTATTACCGTATTAGTTGCCCACCTGAGCTGGCGGGGATGGATGCATGGTGTCCGCGCCCTTTTGCGCGGAGAAAAAATCGTTCAGCCTCTTCTTCCGCCGTCATACTCGGAACTGCGGCCGCTGGTCGGCGATCTGCGCGCCATGATGCGGATAATGAATGCAGAGCGGCGCTTTGGCGACGACGTCACCATCTCCTGGACACCAAATACACTGCGCAAGCTGCTGCACAGGCAACTGACCGGTGATCAAATTCTTGTTGTCTCCAACCGCGAGCCCTACATACATGTAAAAAAAGAAAATAAAATTAAAGTTAATCGACCGGCCAGCGGTCTTGTAACGGCGGTCGAACCTGTAATGCGGGCCTGCTCCGGAACATGGATATCCCACGGCAGCGGCACCGCGGATCGGGAAGTCGTGGACTCCAATGATCGTGTGCGGGTGCCGCCGGAACATCCGGAATACACACTGAAGCGAATCTGGCTGAGCACCGAGGAGGAAAACGGCTACTACTACGGTTTTGCCAACGAAGGTCTTTGGCCTCTTTGTCATATTGTCCATGTCCGTCCCATTTTCCGAACCAGCGACTGGGAATATTACAAAGCAGTCAATCAACGCTTCGCCGACGCTGTAATTAAGGAAGCAAACAAGGAAGATCCCGTCGTCCTCATCCAGGACTACCACTTTGCTCTTCTTCCGAAAATGATCCATGATATACTGCCCAAAGCTACGATCATTACCTTCTGGCACATTCC
>JBDKVD010000289.1:0-18795 GCA_039679325.1 Smithella sp. | reverse complement strand
TTCCATTTCTAAATCAAGCGCTATCTTTGTTGGCGTCGTCGTCGGCTTCCTCAACGTATGTATAATACGCCTCGTCGCCTCCTCCTAGCCGCCGCGATATCATCATTGATTTAGAAATGGAATAAGTAATCATAATCAAAACCTATTTAAGATTGAAAAATGAAAAGATTTTGGTGAATTTTAATTAGAAAAGGTCTCTTGCTTATTATTGGTTTACGGGAATCAATTGAACTGTTTTTTTCACGGTTCATTTTTTGTCTGGAAAGGGTGAAATCCAACGGTATCTGAAAACTGTTTTCATGGCAAACATCTGACAACCAGTTGTTGTCAGAGCAACAAACGAGGCTTTACGCTGGTCGAACTGCTCGCGGTTATCGCCATCATGGCGATTCTGGTTGCAATAGGAATCCCTGCCTATAACGATTATGTCAATAAGGCGCGGGTAGCAAGAGCTGTTTCTGAAATAAAAATGCTGGAGCGGGAAATCATTAGCTACAAAGTAGACAATGGAACTTTTCCGGATAGCCTGAATGATATCGGTTACGGCAGCCTCCAGGACCCCTGGAATAACCCTTATAAATACTTAAATATAGAAGACGGTGGGGGCGCTGGCAACGGAACACTGCGCAGAGATCGCTTTTTGAACCCATTGAATACTGATTTTGACCTTTACAGTACGGGCGCTGACGGTGCCAGCCAAACCAATCTTAACGCCAGAAACAGCCGAGACGATGTCGTGCGAGCCACGAACGGCGGGTTTGTCGGTCTCGCTTCGTATTTCTGAGCCGGAATAATGATGAACAAATTTTCTACATTCATACGTAGCAAGGTCGCACAAAGAATTTTCTTTCTCTTCGTGATATGCGCCCTGTTACCGGTCTGTATATTTGCGCTGCTGTCCCTTCAGAAAGTCTCTTCAAGACTGGCAGAGGACAGTCATGAACGCCTTCGGCAGATTGGCAAGACCACTGGGATGACTATTCTGGAAGGGTTGTCGTTAAGCCAGAGCGAACTTGAAACTATACCAGTTTCCGGCAGCCGTGTCATCGAACAACACTCTCCACAACTGACCGGTGTGCCTATCGATAAACGTTTGCTCCATGTCGAAGTTGTCGATAACCGTTCTGCCGATTATATCATGCGCGGCATGCAAGGCCGGATGTTACCAGCCATGCGGTCCCATCTGGCTGCCGGACGTGCAATACTCCATGTTTCTGCGGATCAGGGCAGACAAATTATTCGCATGATCACAACTGCAAACAGCGCCCTTTCGCCCAATGCCATGCTGGTTGGCGAAGTGAATCCTGCATATCTTTGGACCCTTGCCAAGTCTACCTTACCTGGCAATGTTGATATTTCCGTCCTGGACTCTTCCGGTAGCATCCTTTTCGCCTCGCGATCGCTCTCTCCGCAATTGCTTTCCGCAGTAAGGATAGGTCTGAATAAGTCATCCGTAGGACAGCTGGAGTGGAAGGGGGATGGTCAGGAATATTTTGTCAGTTACTGGACGGCTTTCTTGAAACCGGCCTTTCTGATCGATTCATGGACCGTTATTGCCGTCCAGTCCCAACCGGAGTATTTGGGACCAATCCATTCATTTGCTGCGACGTTTCGGCTGGTTGTTTTGCTTACTCTTCTGATAGTGGTTTTTGTCAGCAGCCTTCTTATCCGTCGAAGTCTCGTGCCTCTTTTAATCCTGAAGGACGGAGCACAGCGTCTTAGTGCTGGAGATTTTAGCTCAAAGGTGGAAATTTCCAGCGGCGATGAATTCGAGGAACTGTCAGATTCCTTTAATAACATGTCCGAACAGTTGGGAACAATGTTCACCAGGCTTGGTGAAACGGGAATGCTTGTTCAGATGGTTTTGGAGTCAAATGACAGGGATACGATTGTAAATGCGATCATGACGCGCTTCCGCAAGTCCGTACCTTGTGAGTGGCTGGCAATTGCTACTGTCGACGACAGTATATCCGGAAATTATTTGATCTGCTATAACAAAGGAACTGATGCGGCACCGGGTGAAATTTTATTATTTGAGGCACATCTGAGCGAGGAAGAGATAAAGATACTCTGGAAGGTTTCTGATAACCTGCCGGTAACGGCGGGACATGGTTTTTCCTCTTTACTTGCTCCGATGGCTTCAGAAGGTTGTTCAAACTTCTTTTTATTGCCGATCTCCATCAAGGAACGTTTCTTTGGTCTCCTTATTCTTGGATATGGCGTTGCGAAAGAACGGATTACCGAGGAACTGGCACATGCCCGTCGGGTTGCAAACGAAATAGCGATTTCGATGGATAAAGCTCGCCTGATAAATGAGTTGAACATATTGAATCAGGGCACAATCGAAGCACTGGCAAATGCTGTTGATGCCAAATCTCCCTGGACCGCCGGCCACTCTGACCGTGTGACCAGGCTGTCTCTGCTGATTGGAAAAGAAATGGGCTTGTCCAAGGCAGAGCTGGATCTGTTACGTTTGGGCGGAAGGTTCCACGATATGGGAAAAATAGGAGTTCCTGAAGTGATTCTTGATAAACCCGGCAAGCTGACGGAGGAGGAATATGCGATAATTAAGCAGCACCCGCAAAAAGGGGCGGATATACTGAAGCCTGTCCATGCATACCGTGAAGCGATACCGATAGTGGCCCAGCACCACGAACGGTATGACGGTCTGGGATATCCGCTGGGGCTAGCCGGTGAAGAGATTGCTCTCGGGGCTCGCATACTGGCTGTTGCCGATGTTTTTGATGCACTGCACTCCCACCGCCCCTATCGCTCAAGCTGGCAAATTGAAAGGGTACTGGATTATCTCAGGGAGGAATCGGGTACTTTTTTTGATCCGGATGTGGTTAACACTTTTCTGAGGATTGACAGGTCCGCTTATGCGGATTTATCCTATGAAAATCCGGTCAGCAAAAGACGGGAGGATTAACAATTGAATGCGGATTCGAATCACAAGAATAGCCGGTGCCGGTTGATTGGAATTCCCGAAAAGAAGGCCACTCTCTGGTGGAGATTCGTCTATCGTAAGAAGTCTATCGGAAAACGCAAAGTTTTTCCTTACTTGCAGATGACCGGGATGTACTGTCCTGAATGCAGGCATGTACAGAAGTTTTCCGATCGATGTTCTCACTGCGGTAACAACTTTTTCTGTTTTGTTGCCATAGAATCAAAAAAACTGCCCAAACTTCGTCTCTCATCCGGGAAAATCGACCTTGAGACTCACAAAAATATCATGCACTCTTTTCAATCTTCCAGCAAGAGAGGGCAGGGGACACGCCTGCTTAGTGCCGGTTTGACCGCTTTTCTTATAATCCTGTCTGTAATCGGAGTAATCCAGTATCAAAACCATCTGCAAAAGCAGTATACACAAAACTTTATTTCGGCCTTGTATGGAATCAATTCAGGCATGAATATGGCCTCCAGGGTTTACGAAGGAAAATACAAAGCCTGGAAAGACGGCACCCCTGAATCTGCTATTAAATCAGCTATAGTTGATGAACAGGCGGCCGCTGATTTGAATTTGGTTAAGGGAGAAGTGGACGGGATAATGCTGAAAATCAATAAGCCTGCAACTGAGTATGTAAACGCTTTCCGAATACTGCAAAAGCTTTATGGAATATACCGGCAAGTTCACACCAGTATTGCTGGCAGCGCTATGAATGCAACGATATTGCAGAAGAAAGACTTTGCCGGAGCAAGGAGCGAGTACTACAGGGAAATCAATAATCTGAAATTAAATCTGCCTGTCCGGCTGAAGGATGAGTTGAGAACGGCCGGTAAAAGGTACAACCTGGATTTTATGGCGCTGAACAATTGACACTATGCGAAAATATTATTGACTCAGCCTCGCCGGAACCCGGCTGGGATAGCAGGTTGAGGCAGTACGAGTTGGCGCAGATGAATGACAAGAATACGAAGGTATCTATCTTCTTAATTTTTTCATCTACCCCCTTTCAGTATTCCAAGTATTCCGGGGATAACACATATTTCAACTCCTTTTCTTCCTCCCAGGTTTTGCCCGTCGCAGTATTCGCCCTGTCCGACCTTCCATTGCTATGATAAAATCGTCATTGCCTGCCGGGGGTCCCGTTCTTGTCGCTTTTCTGATTGTATTAAATTCATCCCTTTTTCCCCCGCTAATTCCATTTCTAAATCAATGATGATATCGCGGCGGCTAGGAGTCTGTCGGACTTACAGTATAGTTTTGAGTATATAGCAGTTACCTAAGGAGGGATAACTCAGCAGCAATTTTGATATTATAGAGCAATTATGCTTGCATTGCCGCAGTATTTCAAAAATGGGGGTCAAGTCTGCCGTTGACTTATGAATGGAGAACGGATATATAAAGAACAATATTTAGAGGACAAAAAGATAACGACAAAACAAGCAGACCAATGAAAAGATGTTTTAAATGACTAGACCATTAAGAATACAATATCCGGAAGCCTGGTATCATGTGATGAATCGAGGCCGCAATCAGGACGCGCTTTTTATTGATAAGAGAGACTATTCAGAATTTATTGATTTGTTGCAGGAAGCAGGTGCGATGTGGAAGGTCAAGATAGCGGCATATTGTTTAATGACCAATCACTATCATTTATTAATGCAAACACCGCAGGCAAATTTGGATCGTTGCATGCGCCATATTAATGGAATCTATACACAGCGGTTCAATCGAAGGTACAAGATGGATGGTCAGTTGTTTCGGGGAAGATATAAGGCGATCCTTATAGATGCAGATAATTACTTATTGGAGGTGGTGCGCTATATCCATCAGAATCCTGTTCGAGCCGGTATTGTGAAGCGACCGGAAGAATATCTCTGGAGCAGTCATCGCGGTTACCTTAGTGAGTCGGACAACTGGAAGTGGCTGCACAAGGAATTTGTTTTGGGGATGTTCGATAACAATAAGGTTGGCCAGAGAAGAGCATTCCTTAATTTTATCGGACAGGGGGATTCGGAAGATATTCAGAAATTTTATGAAAAGAAGAATTGGCCTTCTTTTCTGGGAAGCGAAGGATTTATAGAGAAGATCAAGGCAAAATATTTTGGAATAAAAAGGCATAAGGAAGTTCCTCAATCCAAGCATTTGGATCCTACGATAGAAGATATCCGGAGAATTGTCAGTTTAGCGTATAAGGTGCGGGAAGAAAGTCTTTTAAAAATGCGGCGAGGTTTTTATAATGAAGCAAGGGATGTTGCCGTCTATCTCTCTCGTTTAAATACAGGGAAAAAACTGGATGAAATAGGTGCGGCTTTCAATATTGCAAATTATAGTACGGTTAGCAGCATTATTATTAACATGAGAAATCGGAGCAATGCGGATAAGGTATTAACAAAAAGATTGAGAGAGATAGACCAGTTAGTCAAAAGTCAACGGCAGACTTGACCCCTCTGCTTTCACTCTCTGCTTTTCATCTCCTGCGCGAAACCGATGATGGCCATGAACAAAAGGACGGCACCGATCACGGCAGCGTCCGTTGCTCCCTTGAAATAGGCTTTTATGCCCGCGGCCCCGATAAGCATATATACCAGGGGATTGGCAAACTGCTGAAGGAAGAGCATATACCACGGCTCTACATCCTTCGTTATGAGCACGTTCTGCCCGAAATCCATCAGGCGTTGCCGGACGGATTCGGTGGCCAAACCATCGGGACTCCCTCCCGTGGCAGTGAGCGCCTCGTCAGGTGTGAGGACCCAGGGATTTTGTATGGACTGCATAACGATTACATCCTTCTCGTTTTATCTGCCGACACAAAGTTGACCGGGAATCGAATTGATTAGCGATCCGGTTCAACGACTGGTTGCACCCTCACCTCGTTGTGACCGCCGCAGGTACGACGGAATGCTTCGTGCGATTAACGGGCTGTTTCCTGGTCAGTGCCGGCGTCAATTGGAATCAGAATCTCGTTTCGCCGAAGAAACCACGGGGTAAATGGAGGGTTGTAGCGGGCCCACACAGGATCGCCCACAATGGTAAGGCCATTTTCCTTAATCCAGGACTCCAGTTCCAATTTGTAGCGAAGGTAGTTTTTCTCACTCCAGAAACCGGAGTAGAGAACGGCGGCCATCCGGCGCGCGGGAACCTGACGCAATGTGACTTCGGGATCCTTGGGTTCCGGAAGGGTGTCCAAAGTGTATGCGGCAGGCATCATGAAGCTGACAGCCCAATTTTCCTGAACACGTTGCTGTCCAACGGGAGCCGTCATCGTGATCTTCTCCCCCTTTCGCTCTTGGGATACGGGAGCTGTCATCGCCACTTTGTGGCGCGACCGGTTTTCGCCGGAGATGTACCGAAAGAGCCTCTTGAATGCCTTGTTGCCGGCCTCTTCAAGGTCTCCTTCCACGACGGTTTCGGCGAGGATGTGGGGGGCATAATCGCGGATCTCGAAATTATTGTCTTTTTTCAAAACGTTGTACGCAGCCTCTTCGATCGCCATGGCATCCATTGCTCCAATGATTATGACCGCTGCTGCAAGTATAATGCGTATTGAGTGTTTCATGATCACCTCCGCTATTCAAATATAATCAATCCGTGGTTAATAACCTATCAAAATCAAAGGAGCCACCGGGCCAGATGCCCGACAATAAAGCCGGAAAGTCCGCAGACGACCATGCCCCAAAGCATATCGACAATCGTCATGGAAAGGGACCAATCTTTCAAGAGAGCGAAATTCGTGAGATCATAAACTCCGTAAACAACGAGACCAAACAGGGCTCCCCAGAGAACGCCCTCGAAACCGTATCCTGTGTTTGGAATCTTGGGCAGAACGAAAAGGATCAGGCCAAGAACAATGAGCATCCAGACAAGGATGCTGGCGGGTACGTTTGGACTCATGCTTCCACCCGTCATCCTGGACAAGGGTCCCAATTGCGACCGGTAAAAATTCTTCATGATCCCTGCAATCCAGGTGAGATCAACAATGATGAAAATCAACAGGCTGACGACATAGAGCTTTACATAGGGGAGAATGGGCATAAAAGGTCCCTTTTCTGAAGTGAATTCAAATAAACTTGGCCAGCTGAATCGATGAAATCTTGATTCAAATATAGGGCTCTTTATCTCAGGAGTCAACATTATTAATGGCATGTCTTAACAGGATTTCTTGACAAACGAGGATGTCATTCCAATATTAGTTTTTTTATTTATCAAACAAAATATATAGCAGAGGTTCAGGAGCTATTGGTCAGAAAAACTATGGAGGTGGATGATGACGCTGAAAGACTATTTCGACAACGCAAAGGGATACGGGGTGCTGGCAACGGCAGACAGTGCAGGGAAGGTGAATACGGCTGTTTACGCCCGCCCGCATGTCATGGATGAGAAAACAGTTGCCTTTATTATGGCCGAGCGATTAAGCCACGAGAACCTCAAATCGAACCCATGGGCCTCCTATCTTTTCATAGAGGCGGGAGGGGGATGGTCAGGCAAGAGGGTTTATCTGAAAAAACTGAAAGAAGAGCAAAACGAGGAACTCATCCAGGAGATTTGCCGGAAGTGTGATTATTCCCGCTATGACGTTAAGAACCGGTTTGTCGTGTATTTCAGCGTCGAGAACGTCTTGCCGCTGATCGGAAGCCAGGAGGTCCTTTGATCAACAGCAAGACGGAACAACCCATTCAGGGATCGTGTAATGAGGCAGAGGATAAGATGCGCGGCATTGAAGCCATATTGAATCATCCCGCCTGAGAGCATGAGCGTTTCTCATCGAAAAACGGTCCCTGCGGCCATGATCCTGTTGCTGTTGCTGCTGGCTTCCTGCATCTTGCCCATCAGGACCTTCGATGAACAGAGGTGGCGGGCGCAAGTGGATTCCACGGACCCAGCGCTTCTCTATGCCCCGCACCTGAAAGACGGCCGCTATTTCAATCCCTGGATGCCCATGCAGAGGAGTTTCGGTGATTTTTTGCGCTGGCAGCTTTCTGAAAAGACCCCCTATGATCCGGGGGAAGAAAAGGAGGTTCCCGCAGTCTTATCGGATCTCCCTGAGCGCATCCGGTCAACGCCGGGCGATTTTATCGCCTGGATCGGCCATGCGACATTCCTGATCAGAATCAACGGTGAATATTGGATCACCGATCCGACCTTTTCGGCGCGGGCTCTGCTGCCGAAGCGAAAAACCCCGCCGGGCCTCTCCCTCGAAGAGTTTGCGGCTCTTCCTGGCAAGAAAAATGTGCTGATTTCCCACAGTCATTACGATCATCTGGATTCCAACAGCATCAGGCGCCTCCCCACCGACACGCGGTTCTATGTACCCCTGGGGCTCAAGGCCCTGATAAATGATCTCGGAAAGCAGGACGTGGTGGAAATGGACTGGTGGCAAGCGGTTTCCTGCGGCGACCGCTGCCAGGTGGTTTGTCTTCCCGCCCAGCACTGGTCGAGAAGGATCACTCAAAACACGGATACCACCCTTTGGGCAAGTTTTCTGCTGGTGAACTCCGGCCGGAAAATCTATTACGGAGGGGACAGCGGTTACTTTATCGGTTACCGGGAGATCGGACGCCGCTATCCCGGCATCGATTACGCCCTGTTGCCCGTCACCGCCTACGACCCACGCTGGTTCATGCATTATGCTCACATGGATGCACGGGAGGCCCTCGATGCCTTCCGTGACCTGGGAGCCCGGTACTTTATCCCGGCCCAATGGGGAACCTTCCGGCTGGGAGACGAACCGACCGGGCAGGCTCCTGCGGCGTTGTCAAAGGCCGCGCAATTGACCAACACCGATCCGGCCCGGATCATCGTCATGGACATCGGGCAGTTTTTGCCTATCGAGATTGAATAACCATAGTTCAAAAAATGAGGTCGTTATTTTTTGACCAAGCTGCAAATCATTTCATGTTTTTAGCGTCAAACGCCACTTCAAAAGATTCTGACAGAATATCAAGCGTTCTTTCCAGTCCATTGCATGCAATCCCTTTTTGAAGTTGAAGGCACTGCCCTCTCGGAAAAGAAGCGTTTTGTAATTGAATGTGCTGATGGTCTTTCTTTTTTCTGTCTCAATTTCTTGTCGATAAAACCGCCCCGGTGGCACCTTTTGTTCAATGCTATTGACCGATACTTTACCCGCTATCCTGCCTGATGCCAGGGCAGATGAAATACCTTCGCCGAAGAGATTCAGTAGGCCGCTTGCCTCTCCGCAAACAAGAATACGCTCTGTGCCGAAACAAAACAATCCTCTTGGCGCTGCATAAGTTACCCTGCATCCGAGCCACCTGATCAAATGCGCTTGTTCGATACCGATTTGCTTCCACAGATGCTCCTGGAATCTGGCCATGGCCTGGGTTGCCTTGTCTTCCAGTCTGACGACGACTTCCATCACCAGCAGGTTGTCTTTAATATATGCGGAAGGATAGGGAGAAATTTCGGGAAAAGCAAAAAAATGAAAGAATCCAGGCTCAAGATGAGACCTGCAGTCATAGGTCTCCTGCAGGGCAACATACCAGGTCAATCTTGCCGTCAATGCGGGTGCAATTTGCTTCACCATGTTTGAAGAACCGCCATCGGCGGCAATCACTATTTGACTGTGAACATGAAGACGCTCTTCATCCGATTTCACGCAGAAGAGATCGACGCCATTGTTGCTCTCTGCAAAGGATTGCATTTTTGTTTCATCAAGAACCTCTGCCTGTGATGCCCGGCAAAGCCATGCATCGAAACGATCTCGCCGGGATCATCAGTCCATGGATCGGTATATCCCCCACATAGCCGCCCGGAAAATGCATCCGCATTGCATTGACGTGAGGAGGGATCGTCAAGAAGTCCTGCGGCACATTTCCGAAATGTTCCGAAAGAATATTGATTGAAGACGGCACGAGAATCCCCGAGCATGCCTTGTGGCGAGGAATATTTTTCTTCTCCACAATGACCACCTTCAATCCCTGTCGGGTGCATTCGCGTGCAGCTGCAAACCCCGCCGGACCCGCACCAACTATAGCGACATCACATTCAATCATGGTCTGAACTCATTGAGGGTGCTATACATTAAACTTGTTGCGCTTGATGACATATGGGCGGTAACCAATTGCAGTGTAAGGATAAAATTCCGTGGGTCAATAGAAATTTAACCGCAATCTATGGCTCATGACGCGGATTTTAATAGAACGGGTGCATCAGGTCGGTTCTTCAGTTCAGCCATCAGCCGGGTTACCGCCAACTCCTTCGCCTTGGCCTCCACATCCACCGTCATCTCCCGCCCCAGCCAGCATGCCGGAAAATCAGCTGGATCGATATAGTCGGCGTGTGGTTTCGGATCACCCCCCTGCCACCCATTGCGGGGCGAGGATATGTGGAAGTATGGCTGCCGACCGACGGCCTGCCAGCTTTTTTCCGCTATTGTCGTCGCCTGGACAACAGACAGGCCATCCGGATTGCAGCGATGATGGTGAACGTCATACACCAGCGGAATCGAAAGACGTTCACAGAAGGACAACAGATCCATCGGCGTGTAGCTGACATCATCATTTTCGAGCGTCAGCCTTTTTCTGACGGCAACCGACAGATAAGGCAAAACATCATTCAACCGCTGCAATGCCTGGGATTTATCGCCATACACGCCACCAGCATGAATATTGATCACGTCCGCCCCCACGGCATCGGCCAGCATTCCGTGATATTCCAGTTCACGAATTGAATTCGCGACGACCTGCGAATGCGGGGAAGAAAGGACGACAAACTGGTCGGGGTGGAAACTGAGACGGATATCATTTTTGCGGGCAAAACTCCTGGATGCCGCAAGCTTTTGACTGATGTTCTTTCCTTCCGGGAGATCCTCCAGACGGTACCCCACGGCTGGATGCGTCATGCGAGGGAAAAACGGCGACATGATCCGGAAAGCCCCTATTCCCAAACGATGGACAGTTTCAAGCGCCAGATACAGGTTCGTTGCATTGTCGAAGCAGATTTCCGAGAGTTTCTGAAATTGTTGGTCCCGCGGAAGTGCCAGCAGGCTTTTGGCCGTGGTGGTGCGAAACGAAACCGGTTCTTTTTTAAACAGGCAACAGAGGCCAAGGCGCATCGGACATCTCCTTGCAGGGGACCATGACCATCATGGTCAACATCATATCCACTTGCGGGATCTTCGGGCTCATGCGTCATCTCTTTCAATAATAACGATGCCAAGATACCCATCCACGGTGATAGTATCTCCTGTCCGGATCCGGCTGGTCGCGTCGGGTACGCCCGTTACGCAGGGGATACCGTATTCCCTGGCGATGATGGAACCGTGTATGAGCATGCCGCCCCTGCGTTCGACGATAGCCGCGGCGAGGGGGACAACGAAGGTCATGGTCGGATCGACAGCGTCACAAACCATGACCTCACCCGCCTTGAACCGAAATGCGTCCGCAGCTTCCATAACGATGCGCACGGTTCCGGTGGCAAGGCCAGGTCCGGCAGGTTGTCCGACAATCTGGCGGGCTCGTGTCGAAAAGCCATTGGCTTCGGCGTTGGCGGTAAGCGGGGAATGCGTACCGGTTACTTCCGCGATAACGGATGCCACATCCCCGGACCATACCGCGGGTTGCGGCGCGAAAACACCCTGTTCCTTCCGGCGCCCCAACTCGTCCAGCGCCTTCACCAGTTGGGCTTTCACCCGCCCGATATGCATGTTGTCGTTGTCCCGAAGCCTGTAGCTTGCCCGTCCAAGGTCGAGCTGCTCTTCTGCCTCCTGTCGCTTCTTGCCGGTGAAGTGAGAAAGAAAGACCTCTCTCCGATCCTCCACGTCAGACCCGGCCCCGCGTTCCTCGAGAGGTCTTCGTCCGGCCAATTCCAGAACAAAGGGGATCAATCTCTCGCCATACCGGGTGGCGCCCGGCAACGATTCAAATAGGTCTCCGAATCTCATGATAAAAACGTCGAACCGCTCCCTGAAGGATTCGGGAATGACGCCACGGCCGAGAGCGTCCCTGAGGGAGGCATCGATGCGCACAATACTCGCCAAGTCCTCGAGTGCCCGGTTCCGCTCCAGACTCACCATTTCCGTTGCTCCGAGCAGGTCCATGAACTCGAATGGATCACTTGGCCGGACGGCATCGTTGTATACCATCCCGAAGAGACGAATGCCGTGGGCCAGCGGGATGAAATCGTCCCGGTAGATGCCCTGCCATTTTTTGTAAATACGTGCGCGCTCTTCGATCTCGCAGACGAGCTCTGCCTCCTGCAGTGACGCCAGGCTTCGGACAGCAAGGCGATCGGCATCGCGCAGCATCTTTGGAATAAGTTCCTCCTCGATCCGGTCGCGCAGGTCTTTGAGATTTTCGAAAGTCCGGTGAAGGCTCCGGTACCAGGGGCGCTGATCGTCGGTTGACGTCTCGCCGACAGTGGTGACAGGCCGCGACTGGAGCAGGAAAAGCCTATCACCGTCATATGTCCACTCCATGTCCTGCGGTCCACCGAAAATTGCCTCTCCGCGAAGCACCATGCGAAGGATATCCTGTACCTCAGAATCAGCGATTGGGGCTGACTGCATTTTGTCCGGCGGGAGAGGCTCAGTTTTCACGCCCTCCTCTGCCAGCAAGACAAAGCGGTCTCTCAACGGAGAATGGTGCGCCATGATGCGGCCGCTGGCACGTTCGAGAATCCAGCGATCCGGCTCCACCTGGCCACTTACCAGCCCCTCATTGAGCCCATAAACCGCCTCAACCACCGACTGGGCAAAGTTGTTTGGATTGATTCCGAACACGACACCCGAGCGATTCCCGGGTACGATCTCCTGCAACACCACCGCCATGGCGCTCTTCTCCACATCGAGCCCCAGTTCACGCCTGTAGAGCAGCGCCGCATCGGACCAGAGGGATGCCCAGACGAGCCGGATGTGATCGAGTAGCGCGTCCATCCCATGGATGTTGAGATATGAATCGTGAAGTCCCGCAAAGGAGGTCTTCGATGAGTCCTCACCCGGGGCAGACGAGCGCACGGCTATTGCTCTGTCATCTGGGAATCCAGAGAGCTCGTGTTTAAGTCTTAAGGTAAGTCTCTCGGGCATCGGCGTTCTCAGGAACAGGTTCCGGATCCTGAGGGCGGTGTCCCATATCTCTTCCCAGCGCATGTCCTCGAACCGCTTACGGTTGAGCTCCCGGAGAATCTTGACCCTGAGACCTGTTTCCGCTAAATAGTGTAGATAGGCCTCGGTCGTGATGCAGATGCCGGCAGGAACAGGCAGGCCTTCTCTGGCCATTACACAAAGGGCAAACCCCTTGCCGCCGACCAACTCGCGCTGTTCATCGCCAACATCCTTGAATTCAATGGCAACGCTCATGGGGTTACCTGCAGCTCGATCACATCCTGGAAGCGGCGGACCAGGATGTACTTCTCGACATTCATACGGAACAGCGCGGTAGACGGTGAGGAGACGAACTCCTGCAGGTGCGGGTGCCGCGCTATGTATATGCCGCGTGCCTGCTCCGCCTCAGTGCCCTTCAACTCCACGGCCTTGCCCAGTGCGGTCAAGGCCAGCGCGCGAAAGGGATCCGCCGGTCCATGCGAGCGGTTGTCCACGAGGAGTGCGATCTGCGACTCCTTCATCAGGTTGGCATACTTTCTCGTGGCCCTTGTTGTTGCAAAAAGGATGTGCCTCAGATCATTGGAGGGAGCAAAGCATATAAGATTGCTGTACGGTTGATCGCCGTTTCTGGTCGATATCACGGCAAGTCTTTGATCTTCAAGCAGTTCGTGCAACTGCTTCCGCAAATCATTCTCTTCATTCATGGCCAACTCCAACTACCGGCGGAGAAATGAGATGTTGACAAAATGCGTCCCGTCAGTCACCGCCTACTTTAACTGGTCTGCAACGGCTTCATTTAAGGTTTTTTGTGCTTCAAGAAGCTTTTTGTACTTGGAGGTGATTTTAGCCGCATTACCGGACAGAACCGCTTTCAAAAGATCACCTTCCAGTTCGGCCACATCGATTCTTCTGTAGTAGTCCATCGTTTCCTTGAGATGGGCCAGAACGATCTTTCCGGTCAGGATGGGATGGTTGTTCGTGACATTGGCGTCTTTAAATCTCGTTCCGTGCTCCAATTCAACCTCCAACCCCATGCGGAAATTATCGAGAGGTATAGGCATATCCTCAGTATTGACAATGGCGAGGATTGTAGAAGCCTCTTTTGTCGAAACGACCGCGCTACGGGATATTTAATCCTTTTTGGGAAACCAGGGAATAAAGACACTCGTCCGTCTTTTATAGTCGGTGAAAACCGGATTGCCCTCCATGAACTTTTCCGTCATTGGAACACCGGAAACAAAAAGGATGATGTAGGTGATCGTCAGCGGTCCGATGATGGACATCCAGCCCCCAGGTAACGACAAAGCCAGGATATAAATGCCCCACCACATGGTGACCTCGCCGAAGTAGTTTGGATGCCTGGAATAATGCCAGAGACCCCGATCCATGACCTTCCCCCGGTTGCCCGGGTCCTTGAGGAACCTGTCCAATTGCCAGTCCGCGAGCGACTCGAAGAAAAATCCCAGCAGCCAGAGCATCAGAGCCACTGCGTCCAGGATGCCGAGATTACCCTCGGCATAGGTATTGATGAAGAGCACTGGTGTAATGTTCAGCAGCAGGATGAAGCCTTGCAGGAGGAAGACCTGTAGATAGCTCCTGAGGACAAAAGACTTCCCCCATTCTTCCCGCCACTTCCGGTACCGGACGTCCTCTCCTTTTCCCCGGTTGCGCAGATGGATCCGGATGGCGAGCCTGAGCCCCCAGATTAACACCAGCAGATTGACGATCCATTGCCGTGGGGAAAAGGAACCGTTCAAGAGAAAAGTGGACCAAGCCACGATAATGAACCCCGTGCCCCAGGCGATATCGGCAATGCTGTTGTCCTTTCGTTTGAGGGCCAACAGGAACCATGCCGTCATGTACAAGAACAAAATCAAAGCCGCGACTGAAATGGTCTGAACCAGTTCCATGGAGCCACCTCCCTGGTGAAACTGCCCGGCCGGAGCAAGGGCTGTGAAGGATCCTTTCTCAGGGCATGAGCCATCGGCCGATGAAAAAGCTCACCGCCGCAACACTGGCTGTAAGGAACACGCCCCAGACGATATCGACCCATACGACAATGACCGGCCAGTCCTTCAGCGTCGCCAGGTTGGTTAAATCATAGGTGGCGTAGGCGAAGAAACCGAAAAGTCCTCCCAGAAGGACTGCGTGCCATGGCGAATTTTTGTCCAGGGCCGGCATCGTTGCGAAGAACAGGATCCCCATAATGTAAAGCAGATAGAAAATGATAGCGGCAGTCCAGTTGACGTCCGGCCGGAGCAGATGACCCAGATGATTCCGATAGAACCCCTTGGCCACAAACCCGAGCCAGATCATATCGATCGCGAAGAATATGGGAATTGTAAGGAGATAGAGATAGATAACTTTCATCAATATCCCTCCATTCTAGTCATAAACGTTTCATGGGACACTCCATTTTCAAGGAGCGATGACAGCGGCGCCTTTTCTCTGAAACCTCTTTGCCAGCCAGACCAGAAAGGGTGTCATAATCCCCCAGCCCACCGCCAGCAGGAGGATCCCATTGACATCCGGCAGCGCCAGCGTCGTTCCCAGTCGAGCGCCGCCGTAGTAGGAACCCGCACCCCCGACAGCTCCGAAAATGGCCGCCAGCAGGTAGCCCCCCCTTGAGCCATGCCAATGAGACGTTGTTGAGGGTGGCGGCGAAATTGAGCCAGAGAGAGACCATCCAGGGCTGGCTGAGCGGATAGGAAAAGATATGTCCCCGGGGGGTGACGATTCCAGCGGCCCATACCACTCGTTTCCCCTCGCAGCTCCCAGGACGGCTGTGAACCAGGCCGCCTGGAACAGAATGACGTTTAGGAGTTTCCTGCCCATCGTAGTCCCTGTCTTCGTGGTTAAGGCCGGCATTGCGGAAATTCGATCAGCTTTGATGGTGTATCATGATCCCTTGCCGTCCGAAGGGCCAGGATCGGCGACAGCAGCATCAGTCCGACGTAGAATTCGCAATCATTGATAAGAACTTGTTTTCTATCCTTCGAATAATATTGGGAGGCTTCTTGCTTGTCAAGAAAAATGTGACAGAACTTTCCACCTCTCACCTTGACACTTCCTTCACGTCTGTTTATAGTGACACCACTTCGCTGGTAATTACCGTCATAAACTGTTCACCATCAAGCATCGTTTTCCCGAATATGAAAGGATATCAGTTGATGGAAAAGTCCGGTTGGGAAAAGTTGTTAAAATCGCAGAAGGATTTTTTCTGGACAGGCCGGAGCCGTGACCTCAATTTCCGTATCGACTCTTTAAATAAGCTAAAAGTTGCGATTAAGACCTACGAAAAAGAGATTCTGGAAGCAGTATACAATGATCTGCACAAAACCGCCTTTGATGCCTATGCTACAGAAGTCGGCCTGATTTATGATGAGATTCATTTCGCTCTGAAAAATCTGCACACCTGGGCCAAACCGGAAAAAGTGAAGACTCCTGTTTTTATCTGGCCAGCCAAAAGTTATATTCAGAAAGAGCCTTACGGAGTGACCCTGATTATTGCTCCCTGGAATTATCCATTTCAACTACTGATGTCTCCGCTGGTCGGGGCAATTACCGCCGGAAACACGGCCATTCTTAAACCATCGGAAGTATCGACGTATACGGCAGATGTAATTGAAAAAATAATCAATAATACCTTTCCTGAAGAATATTTGCGCGTCGTGCAAGGCGATGTTGCCCAGACGCAGGCATTATTGGAACTCCCGGTTGATTATATTTTTTTTACCGGCAGCGTCACGGTGGGTAAAGTTATCGTCAATGCGGCTGCCCGGCATTTGACACCTTTTACTCTAGAATTGGGAGGGAAAAGCCCGGCCATCGTCTGTCCTGATGCCAATCTTCGGCACGCCGCCCAAAAAATAGCCTGGGGCAAGTTCCTCAATGCCGGCCAAACCTGCATAGCCCCGGATTTTGTACTGGTTCATGACTCCATTAAGAATGATTTTCTCGCCGAGTTAAAAAAAGTAATCCTTAAATTTTACGGGGAAAATCCCGCCGAACATCAGCGATATTGCCGGATCATAAATGACCGTCATTTTCAACGGCTAAACGGACTACTCAATGCGGCTAATATTTTTTCCGGTGGTAAAATAAACCCTGCCGACCGCTATATTGAACCGACAATATTACACCCGGCCCAATGGGATGACCTCGTTATGCAGGATGAAATCTTCGGTCCGTTATTGCCGGTACTTGTTTTTTCCGAAATCAGCGACATCATCCGGAAAATAAATGAACGGCCCAAACCATTAGCGCTTTATCTTTTTTCGGATGATCGGTTCATTCAAAAGCGTGTAACCGAGGAAATAGCATACGGCGGTGGCGCTATCAATAACACCATCGTTCATGTCGCATCACACTTCCTGCCTTTTGGCGGAGTAGGGCCGAGCGGTATCGGTTGCTACCATGGCAAAGCCAGCTTCGATACTTTTACCCATTTGAAAAGCATTGTGAAAAGTTCCGTCCGCTTCGATATGGGCTTAGCCCACCCCGATAAAAATGCGTGGATGAGATTACTAAAGATGATTTTAAAATGAATTAATATCAGTGTATAAGAAGCGATTGCATTAATCAAGGAAGCAGAAAATGCTTGACACAATTAACTCCGTTCCCGGATAGTCCCGGGCGATCCGGCCCGCCACTGAATCCGCCGAATCAGAGGCTCCCGTGCCAACACCTGTGCTGTCCCCGATCACAAGGACCCTTCGGTTCGCCTCTTTTACCCTGACCTCAAAGGGCACGCTTGCTTTCGCAAGATCCCGACCCTTGTTCACACTGGAGATGAATATGCTTATCTCGTAAGCGACCAGTAAAACGATCAGAAAAGAAACAATGATCAGGATACGAATTGGCGTCAAGGAAAGTTTCATCGCCTGCTGATCCGGTGATTGATAAGAGATTCCGTTTTTATCGGAAAAGTATAGAAAATTTGAGTTTGTGCATCCATCATTTTCCCCACAATGCAAGGCTTAGTCTGCATGTTTCTACTCCGCAACGCCAGGCTCAATGGTCTTACGCAAATCCTCCCAGAAGGTTTTTCTTTTTTCAGAATCCTGCGGCGACAAAGCAGGAAACTCCAAGAACGGCACTTTGATGTTTTCCTTTGTCAGTTCCTCGGACAGCATCTCAGCCATAATCCCCATGAGGACAGGTTCGTCGGAGGAAGGATGATCCACCGGATTGGGAGACTCCGTTTGATACCGGTTGACTTTATGCTTGCCCCAGTGAATGCCGCAGGTGGGGCTGTTCTCCAACCCCAGAAAGCAGGTCAAGCGGTAATTGTTCTTGATGAATTCCCTGACCATCAGCAAGGGGGTTTTCAATAGATCCTTGCAATGGTCCCGGAAAAAAATACTATCATACTGCTGCCTGCCCTGGGGATTGCGCATCAGCCCCATAGCCGTCGTCTCCGGACAAAGATACTGGATGATGCCCACTTTATTCTCCATCAGGTAGTCCACGATCTGTCGAGACAAAGGAAAATTCTGCCCCAATATGTGTACGCGGCAATAAGGATTAACCAGGCACTGCGCTATCATGATGATCTTTTTGTCTTTATTGCTCATTTCCTTACCTCCCTCTCACTTCTAACAACGGTTTTGCTTTATGTAGGTCTCGACATCGAACTTCGACCGGCAACCGCCATAACTCATATAATTCCATTTCTAATTCAATAGTGATATAATAGTCGCAAATCCGAGAAGGCGGTGCGGCTATGGGTCGGAGGTCAGGCGGGCAAGATTTGTTAGCAAAAGCAAAGGCATCATTGTCAAAAGCGAAA
>JBDKVD010000288.1:0-14461 GCA_039679325.1 Smithella sp. | reverse complement strand
CCGTTTATTTTTTTTAACTTCCACCACCCACTCTTTGGCAATCTCTTCCGCATTCTTTTCTACAAGATCAATCAATTTAAGTGAAGCCAGCATATATAATCTCCTCCCTTATGGTTCAACATAACCGGTGATAAAATAAAAATTTTTTCTTACCCGTTTATTTCCTGGGTGCTCCTTTTTTCATCAACTCCAGATATTCTTTGATAATTTCATATTCGGCATAATCGAATAACAAGATTGCCCGACTCAGCGAATCAATAGCTTCAAACTGATCAATAGCTGAAGTAAATACTTGCTGAAATTCACCATAGAGCCAGATGTGCCGCCGCATCAGAATTAAGGCCCAAACAGCCTCATCCATGGGAACTCCCCATTCGTAAGCTTCCCGAACATAAGTTTTGAAGAATTTCAAGACATCTTCACTTAATTTTTCATCGGCAAACAACTTGCTGAAATAATGATAAAATTTAACACACTGGGAAATAATTTTTTGTTCATCAAGAAATTTATAATAGGTTGTTTTGGTATTTTGGCGAACATCTTTAGCCCATTTTTTGGCTATGTCTTCGGCATGTCTCTCCATTAATTCTACATACTTAACAGCATACGTCTTCATCATGGATCTCCTTTTTGTTTAGTTTGTGCCGGTTATTGCTCCAACAGCCTGTCAATTCACCTGCAAATACAATCATCGTTCCAAAGCATTAACAGCCGCCGTCTAATTTTTCGCTCCATCTGAAACTAAAACAACTTCAACCACATTTAAATTTATCCGGCACCCTCTTTTGATGCTTGGTATAATGCTTTAAGTCTAAATTTTCAACAGAAATTTAAAATACTATTAATAATTATTTTAATAATTCGTTGTTCTTGACACATTTTTTTATTTCCATATATGATGGACTCGTAAAAAGTCATGAAATTAACAATTTTCAGACAACCTCGTAAAAAGGCCGCAGGCAAGGCGCGCGAATACCGAGGAATGAGGAGTACTTAGCGTACGCCGCATAGCCTGCCCCGTGCTTGACACGGGGAGGGATGAAGCGCAACGCAGAATCCGGCCTTTTTACGAGGTCGTCATATATAGTCCATCCGCTTTTCGAAAGATAACGAAAAGTATTTGCAGGAAAAAAGAAAGGATACATAATTTTATGTCCCATCCGCGCATTCTCTTTATGGGAACCCCCGCTTTTGCCCTTCCGGCGTTGTAACAACTTTACACCCGGAACTATCCGGTAATCGGGGTTGTTACTCAACCTGACCGCCCCCACGGCAGAGGACAAAAAGAAATCGCTCCGCCGGTAAAAATTCTGGCCCAAAAATTAGGTCTGCCGGTTTTTCAGCCGGAAAAAGTAAAAGACCCGGCATTCTTAAAAATATTGCATGAACTCAACCCGGAAATGGTCGTTGTCGCAGCTTATGGTCAGATTTTACCCAGGGAAATAATCGATTTTCCACTACTGAAGTGCCTGAACATCCATCCTTCCCTGCTCCCCAAATACCGCGGCGCCGCTCCGATTAACTGGGCGATTATCCGCGGTGAAATAAAAACGGGCGTGACAATTATGAAAATGGATGAAGGAATGGATTCAGGCGATATTATTTTACAGCAGGAAACTCTGATTAATGCGGACGAAAACTTCGGCAGGCTGCATGACCGTCTGGCAGTTCAGGGAGCTTCCCTGCTGATTGAAGCTATTGACCTGATTTCGGCGGGTACGGCTTCACCAACAGTGCAGGATGCATCAGCAGTAACATTCGCTCCCCGCTTGAAAAAAGAAAACGGTCAGATAAACTGGAATTCCGGCGCCGAAGATATTGTCAATCTTATCCGCGGACTCAGCCCCGCACCTGCCGCTTACACATATCTTTCCGGGCAGTTATTAAAAATTTTTGCAGCCTCCGGCGAAAGGGGCAGCGTAAAAGACTCGCCGGGCAAAATTGGTGCAAAGACTAACAGCGGACTGCCGGTTGCCGCCGCCGACGGCTATGTCATCTTAAGAGAAATACAACTGGCCGGCAAAAAAAGAATGCCTGTCAGTGATTTTCTACGCGGGTATCATCTTGACCCCAATATAATTTTGGGCTGAAGAAGAAAACACATGATCAAATCAGTTCGCCATCTGGCGGTAGATATTCTGGATCAGGTCCAGAAAAGCAAAGCTTTTGCCGGAATTCTTCTGGACGAGTGCCTGGATGCCAACGACCTTTCCGGCAGGGCCGACGGACGGCTGCTGACCCATCTTGTTTACGGCGTATTACGGTTCAGGGGTCATCTGGATTGGATACTGACAAAACTTCTGCGCGGCAATTGGGGAAAAACGGACGAAAGCATTAAAAATATTTTACGCGTCGGCCTCTTTCAACTTAAATTCAGCGACCGGCTGCCCGCTTTTGCCGTCGTCAATGAAGCAGTTAAAATGGCCAAGGATATCGATCCCGCCAAAAGCGGCCTGATCAACGCCGTTTTGAGAAACTATCTGCGGCAGGGCAGCAGCATCACTTTTCCTTCTCTGGAAAAAAATCCGGCCGAATTCATTGCCGCATTTCATTCCCATCCGCTCTGGCTGGTTAAAAGTTGGATTAAAAAATTCGGAATTCCAGATACCCGGGCCTTGTGCGCTGCCAATAATGAGCTGCCGCCTTTGACATTAAGGGTCAATACATTAAAAACATCGAGAGACGAACTTAAAGAAAAGCTCACCGTGGCGGGTTTCGATTTAACGGCGACGCCTTTTTCTCCCGACGGTCTTATTCTAAATAATGTTGTCTCTCCCCTCCAGAAAACCAGTTTTTTTCAGGAAGGATACCTGCGTCTCCAGGATGAAGCATCGCAGCTGGTCTCTTACATTTTAAATCCGCAGAGTACGGAATCAATTCTGGACGTCTGTGCAGGCACCGGCGGTAAGACAACGCATCTCGCGGCAATTTTGAAAAATAGCGGCCAAATTTTGGCGACCGATTACGACTTAAAGAAAATTTACGAGTTAAAGAAAGAAGCAACGAGGCTGGGTATAAAAATTATTGAAGCGACTCAAGCCGATTTGACTTGCGGATTGCCGGAATTATGGAAAGAAAAATTCGATCATGTCCTGGTCGATGCCCCCTGCTCCGGGTTGGGAACGCTACGCCGTAATCCGGAAATAAAATGGCATACCACCGCTGACGATTTTACCGGTTTTACCCGGACCCAAAACAACATCCTCCAAAACGCATCCTCTGCCGTCCGGAAAGGCGGCCGTTTAGTTTATTGCACCTGCTCGCTGTCGCCACAGGAAAATGAAAATGTAGTCAGCAACTTTCTCCAACAAAACCCCGATTTTTCCACCTGCCCTCCACCTTCATCTATCCCTCCCCAACTTATAGATTCCAATGGGTATTTCCGGACATTTCCCCACTTGCACAACATGGACGGCTTTTTCGCCGCCATCCTTAAACGAAGGTAATTCTTTTCTTTTTCCTGAATAATTTAATTAAATTGACGAAAGAAACTAAAAAATGCTAGGCAATTTGGATTAATTTGGGGGTGAGTTACTATGTTTGTCAAACAAATCCAGGTTGGACATATGGCTGTTTTTGCCTATCTGGTTGGAGATACCATAACCGGCGATGCTCTGGTTATTGATCCGGCTGACAATGCGAAAGGAATCCTCGCTGAAGCGGAAAAAAATAAACTGCACATCAATTACATTGTTAATACTCATGGACACGTGGATCACATCGGCGGCAACGCCCAAATGCAAAAACTGACCGGGGCGAAAATCATTATTTCCGAAGATGACGCCGAGATGTTAACATCAACTCCGGCGATGATGCTGAAAATGTTCGGAGCCGCCGAGTCTCCTCCGGCTGACCGTCTGGTTAAGGATGGAGACACTATTGACGTCGGCAACATATCCCTCAAAGTTATTCATACTCCCGGTCATACTCCCGGCGGAATCAGCCTTTATATTCCGGGTTATGTCTTTACCGGCGACACCCTTTTCGTCGAAGGTGTCGGCAGAACCGATCTGCCCGGCAGCTCCCCGCAGACAATGTATAGATCAATCAAGGAAAAGCTTTTCACCCTGCCGGACAATACCAAGGTCATGCCCGGCCATAATTACGGCAGAACTCCGACTTCCACCATCGGCCATGAAAAAATGTACAACCCATTTATCAGATAACGAGGAGAAAACGGCATTTATGAAACAAGGATTACAAAAAACTGACTTTGCTGACCTGAATTTTGTCAGCAGCGGTAAGGTTCGCGATATTTATTCAGTCAACGATCATTTGTTAATTGTAGCCACCGATCGCATCTCAGCATTTGACGTCATTATGCCCAATCCTATTCCCGGCAAAGGTATAATTTTGAACCGCATGTCCGCTTTCTGGTTTGCGAAGATGGAAGACATAATCGGCAACCACCTGATATCTATTGATACGGCAAATTTTCCAAAAGAATGCGCCCCTTACCGCGACATGCTGGAAGGCAGAAGCATGCTGGTGAAAAGGGCCAAGCCGCTTCCTGTGGAATGTATTGTCCGTGGTTATCTTAGCGGATCCGGCTGGAATGATTATCAGAAAAACAAAACAATTTCCGGCATTGTGCTGCCCGACGGACTGCGGGAATCGTCGAAACTGCCCCATCCGATTTTTACTCCCTCTACCAAAGCTCCGGAAGGTGAACATGATGCCGCCATCACCAAAAAAGAAATGGAAGATATCATCGGTGCAGAGCTTACCCAGAAAATTATAGACATCAGTTTAAGCATTTATGAACGCGCCGCAGCAATAGCCCAAAAAACAGGAATTATTATTGCAGACACAAAAATGGAATTTGGCATGCTGGACAATGAATTAATTCTGATTGACGAGCTCCTTACACCGGACTCATCACGCTTCTGGCCAAGTGCGGAATATGAAGAAGGACGATCGCAAAAAAGTTATGACAAGCAATTCCTTAGAGACTATCTGCTTTCAATTAATTGGAATCAGAAGCCGCCCGCACCGGAATTACCGCCTGATATCATCGAAAATACCAGAAAAAAATACGAAGAAGCCTTGAAGCGTCTGGTGGAATAAACCCAAAAATATAATTTGACATAATCACTTTCATTAATACATTTTGGAAAATTTTTCTGATTGATGTTTTCCTCCAAGGAGCAATAATTGGCTATTAAAAAGTTACCTGATTACCAGCTTAAACAGAAAATTTTGTATACTGATCATACTAATCCTGAAATCCTTAAGAATTACGGAGATCTTTTTTTTGCAGAAGGCAATATTTCCGACGCTCTGGATTTTTATCAAAAGGCAAATTTTACCGAAGGATTACAAAAAATTAAAAATACCGCACTCGAAAGCGGTGATGTAATGCTTTTTGGGCGGGCAGCCAAAATCCTGAACCTGGAGTTAACACCAGCCGACTGGGAAAATATCGGTAAGATCGCTTTGAATTTAAAAAAATATCTCTTTGCCCGTCATGCTCTGGAAAAAGCAAATAATGAGGAACTGCTGAACTCAGTTAAGCAAATCCTGCAAGCGGAAGGATACGAAAAAATATCATGACGAAAAAGGATTACTATGAAATTCTGGGGGTAGACCGAAATGCCTCAGATGAAGAGCTAAAAAAGAATTATCGTAAAATAGCCATGCAGTGCCATCCGGATAGAAATCCGGGAAACAAAAAAGCGGAAGAACGCTTCAAAGAAGCGGCGGAGGCCTACGAAGTATTAACCGATACGCAGAAGAGAGAAATATACGACCATTACGGTCACGAAGGCTTAAGCAATACCGGTTTTCGGGGATTCAACGGATTTGATGATGTTTTTTCCCATTTCGGCAGTATTTTTGAAGAAGCATTCGGATTCAGCAGTTCCCGCGGGCGATCCCGTTCTTATGCCCGCGCCGGTGCCGATTTACGCTATGATTTAAAAATTTCCTTTCATGATGCCGCTTTTGGCACAACAACCAATATTGAGCTGGAAAAATTTGTCACCTGCCATGAATGTAACGGTACCGGTGCCGCTCCCGGAACACACCCGGAAACATGCCACATCTGTCAGGGACACGGTCAGGTGATCCAGTCCCGTGGTTTCTTCACTATCAGTACCACCTGCCCCCATTGCGGCGGCAGCGGGAAAACAATTTCGAAACCATGCAATTGCTGTCACGGGCAGGGCAAGGAAGCCTTAAAGAAAAATGTCCAGCTAAGAATTCCGGCCGGTGTTGATACAGGTTCCCGCCTGCGCCTGCGCGGCGAGGGTGAATCCGGCGATCAGGGCGGTCCTGACGGCGATCTGTATGTTTTCCTAAGTGTTGAAGAACATGATTTCTTTATCCGGTCTGAAGATGACGTACATTGCCGCATCCCCATTTCCTTTACCCAGGCGGCACTGGGCGCCACAATTGAAGTACCCACTCTCGAAAACAAAGAAAAAATAAAAATACCGAAAGGCACACAAAGCGGCAATACGTTGCGTTTGAAGGGCAAAGGCATTCCTCACCTGCGGGGCTACGGTCGCGGTGATCAGATCATCGAAATATTCGTGCAAACCCCGGTCAATCTCTCTAAAAAGCAGGAAGAGCTTTTAAAGGAATTTGAAAAGATCAGCCGGACGGACGGATCGATGTAATATATCGTGTTTTATAATAGGTATTGCAATCATACCGAACATATGATTAAAAAAACCATATTTAATAACGCTGGAGGAAGAAACATGAAGAGAAATAATTTCGGTATAATTATTTTATTGCTGGCTGTTTTTCTTTTTTCAGGTTGCGTACCGCTCGTTGTCGGCGGGGCCGCAGTTGGCGCCGGCTCAGGAACATACTTTTTTGTTAACGGTGAATTAAAAACGGACTACTTTGCGTCTTTTGATAAAGTTTGGAATGCCTGCGAACAAACCATAGCCGATATGCGTGGCACCGAGGTTGCGCCGGTCAAAGAAATTGCCCAGGGGAAAATTACAACACTGATTAACGATGAAAAAGTTCAATTCGATCTTAAATATAAATCCAAGGACGTAACAACGGTTTCCATCAGAGTAGGAATTATGGGGGACAAGCTGTCCTCTCAATTGCTGCACGATAAAATTGCCGCGCATCTGGCCCAAAATAAATAAATTTTAAACAGACCTGGACCAGACAAGTAATGAATAAAAAAATTATTTTAGGTATCATCATCAGCGCCGTCCTGGTCTATTTGTCGGTAAGAGGAATTAATCTACAGGACATTGTCCGTGATCTTCAGCAAATACATGTCGGTTATGTTGCGCTTTTTTTAATTGTTGCGCTGTTAATGCAGTGGCTGCGGTCGTATCGCTGGGGAGTCATTCTGCAGCCGCTGGAAAAAATTGATCAGATTTCCCTCTTTTCCGTTACTTCCGTAGGTTACCTGGCAATCGCCGCAATTCCCGCCCGTATCGGTGAACTGGCGAGACCTTACTTGATCGCCAAAAAAAGCACCGTCCAGATGTCTTCGGCTTTAGGCACAATTATCGTGGAAAGAGTGCTGGACAGTTTTTCCGTATTGACCATCGCCGTTATAATTCTGCTCCTCACAGATCTGCCTTCCTGGATGATCAAATCGAGCCTGCTTCTTTTTGCTCTGACCTTGGCAATATTTTGTTGTATTGTGGGACTGGTTTGGCGCAGAAAAGCAGCATTAGAGATTATCAACCGGATTTTAAGCAGACTGCCCGGGAAATTTGCCAACAAGATTGATGAAATTATTCACCGTTTTATCGACGGATTTCAAATCATCGTCAATATCCGGTTACTGTTCTATTTATTGTTTCTTTCGGCCATAGTCTGGCTGCTGGATGTTTTGGCCATTTATATCTTATTCGAAGCTTTCGGCTTCACACTGCCGGTCATGGCTTCGTTTATAGTAATGGTTATTCTCATGGTCGGTATCGCCGTGCCCACGGCACCCGGCTACATCGGCAGCTGGCATTTCAGTTGCATTTTAGCTCTGGGACTTTTCGGTATAGCTAAAACGGATGCCCTCTCCTACGCCGTTGTTTATCACTTCTTATCCATGATCGTCATAGTCGTCCTTGGAGCCGGTTTTCTTCCCTTCAACAAATTTTCCGTTTCCGACATGAGAAAGCAGATGAACAATAATAACCTGAATCAGGAAAATCTATAAATCACTCTTAACGTCTACTCCAAGGTTTTTTAATTTTTTATGCAGATTGCTGCGCTCCAGGCCGATTGCCTCCGCCGTCCTGGAAATATTCCCGTCGTTTTCTTCCAGCTTCTTAATAATAAATTGTCTTTCAAAATCCATTTTGGCATCTTTTAATGAATCGGTGGAAGCAGGGGAAACTGTCGGCGTAAGCAGAGCTTCGCTGCCGTCAGTGCGGGGGGCATTAAGAACCGGGATGTCTTTGGCCGTTATTTCATCGCCCGGAGTTAGAATTATCAATCTCTCAATAATATTTTTCAGTTCACGGACATTCCCCGGCCAGTCATGCTGCATGAGCGCTTTTATAGCATCATCCGTTATTACTTTTTTCGGTTCTCCTTCTTTGAGGGCAAAATCGAGCAGGAATCTTTCGGCCAGAAGCCTGATATCTTCCTTTCTTTCTCTCAAGTTGGGAACCAGCAAAGGAATGACATGCAGACGGTAATAGAGATCCTGCCGGAAACGTCCCGCTTCCATTTCTTTTTCCAGATCCTTATTAGTAGCAGCCAGAACACGTACATCCATATCAATTACTTTGTTTCCGCCGACCCGTTCAAATTTCTTTTCCTGCAGGATACGGAGTATTTTGGCCTGAGCCTTCAGGCTCATATCAGCCACTTCATCCAGAAAAATTGTACCTTCGTGCGCCAGATCGAATTTACCGCGTTTTTTCTCGGTTGCCCCGGTAAACGCTCCCTTCTCATGGCCGAACAATTCGCTTTCAATAAGCTCTTCCGGAATCGCCGCACAATTGACTTCGATGATCGGTTTATGGGACCGGCGACTCAAATGATGAATGGATCGCGCCACCAATTCCTTGCCGGTTCCGTTTTCTCCCATAATCAAAATCCAGGCATTAGTCGGTGCAACAATACTGATCATCTCCTTGAGTTCATTTATGGCCTGACTATTGCCGGTCAATTCGTACTGATGGGAAACCTTCTGCTTCAACAGCAAATTTTCCGCTTCCAGTCGAATAAAATTTAAAGCATTATTTACCATGATTATGACCTTATCGAGAGAAAGCGGCTTCTCAATAAAATCAAAAGCGCCGAGTTTTGTAGCTCTTACGGCTGTTTCAATTGTACCGTGACCGGACATCATGATTACCAGAATATGGGGATGCGCCGCCTTGATGGCTTTCAGAGTTTCCAGGCCGTCCATTCCGGGAAGCCATATATCAAGCAGCACAAGTTGAGGCATTTCACTGTCGACATATTTTAATGCCTCTTCACCAGAGCCCGCTAACAGAACCTGATAACCCTCGTCTTCTAAAATAGCACCCAGTGACTGGCAAATACTGACTTCGTCATCAACTACAAGAATCGTTTCGTTCATAATAAATACGTCATTTCATCCATATTTTATATTTTACTTTTAAGTCAAACTTCCGCCACCGGCAATTGAAAAGAAATAATTGTTCCCGTCGGTTTATTGTCGGCAATAATAACATGGCCGTGATGATCGGAAATGATCGAGCTTACAATTGCCAACCCCAAACCTGTCCCGGATTTTTTCGTAGAAAAGTAAGGTTCAAACACCTTTCTTTTATAACTTGCAGGCACCCCGGCCCCATCATCGGCAACCGCCACCGTAACTTTATGATGCTGTTCGTCATAACTTACCGTAACTTCAATTCTGCCTTCTTTTTTATTCAGTGCGGCAACGGCATTATCCAGCAGATTAATCATTACCCGATTAATCTGCTCGGCATCAAGATTAAATTTCGGCAGCCCATCCGCCGGTCTATAATCAAAGATAATATCTTTATGCGCATCCTGAAACAGGACAACCGCATCGGCAACAACGGCGTTCAGATCATTGAGTGTGAGGGTTGTCACAGGCATCCGGGCATAACGCGAAAATTCATTGACGAGATTTTTCAACACCTCCACCTGATCGATAATGGTTTGGGTACACTCCTTAAATACGGAGCCGTCATCTCCCAATTTATCTCCGTATTTCCGCTGTAATCTCTGTGCGGAAAGCTGAACCGGCGTAAGCGGATTCTTGATCTCATGCGCCATACGGCGAGCAACCTCACGCCACGCGGCGGCGCGTTCCGCCTTTTGCAGCTGGGTCAGATCCTCAAACACAACGACAATACCGGAGTCGTTGCCTTCCTCATCCCTGATCGTCGTTATGGTCAACAAAACAGTAAGCGCCTTATCCTTGAACATCAGCTCAATTTGCTTTTCCAGGGAACTTTCATTATTTTCTCTCATCTCCCGCAAAAATTCATCGAGGAGTAAAATATGCTCCGGGATCAGCAAATCACGGTAATTTTGCATAAGAACTTTTTCTGCTTCAATATCAAACATTTTTTCCGCAGCGTGGTTGACGGTCGTTATCGCCCCCTCCCGGTCAACCGAAATAATTCCTGCAGAAACATTGCGCAAAACAGTTTCCATGTATTTGCGCCGTTGTTCCAGGCCATCCTTGCTCTTCTTTAAGTCCTTGGTCATCTGATTGAATGATTTAACAAGGACTCCAATTTCATCATCCGCTTCGATACCAATGTGTATGTCCAAATTTCCCTGGGTAATTTTATTTGTGGCTTCCGCCAGATTCTGAATCGGCACGGTAATTTCTTTCGCCAGGGCAAAGCCAAACCATGTCGCCAGAAAAATGATCAGGAGTGTTATTATGGATAATGTCACAATATAATTAAATTTTATCGGATTTTTCATCAGTTTGATCTGTCCGTATTGTTCGGCGGCTGTACCGATAATTCTCAGTTTGTCCACAAATCCTTTGGGGATGTTGTAGCTTACGGAAACACGGCCAATCACTTCAGTCGGAACGGCGTAAGAAAAAACGGGAACAACACCAACAACGGCATCACCCGTGCTGGTGGGATGAACAGTTGATGCCTCCTTGCCCAGATGAATGTCTTCCAGCATTTTGGGATTTAAAGTTATGGGCAATAGTTCGGGATGTTCGGCATCACTAAAAACAATACTATTTTTTTGGAAGTCAAAGCAGACATCCACCATTCCCAGTTTATTATTTTTCTGGCGCTGATTAATCAAGTCTTTGAGGTATCCCAGTCTTTCGGGATCATAGAGATGGTTTTGGGTAATGTCGGTGCTGATTTGGCGGGCGTTGAACTTCGCATGTTCCGCCGTTTGCTGATAATAAACCTGGGCTACCTCCAACGAACGGGATAAGGCATCGCCGATCTTGATGTTAAACCAGAATTCTATGCTGTAGGTGAGAAAGTTTATCGCAAATAAAAAAAGTAAAATTGTCGGGACAAGGGACAAACCGACGAAAGCAACAACGAGCTTTGTCCTTAATTTGGAACCGATAATGCCGCGACGCTGTTCGTAAAATAATTTAACTACATTGCGGACAATCAGAAACAGCAGCAGGATAATTAATATAATGTTAATGCTGGTCAAGCTGTAGACGAGAATATTTGTCGAAACAGGCAAATCACCTTTTTGTGAATAGAGGCTGGCAATTAAGGTTAAAGCAACGGCAAGCAAACCCACAACGACTATGATAATACGTTCACGGCGCCTTTTCCTTAATTCTTTGTTGTCTGCATAAACAGGCTTTTGCTTTTTCTTCATTACCAAATCGTGTTTATCTGATTAATAGGAGAACCTCTGCTTGTACCAGGCAGTTTCAAAATCCCAAAAAGAAACAAATACAAACACATACTCCATGTGCAAAGGCAAACGAACTTTATCTATCTTTACTTTCGTCATCAGATAGTAATTGTTTCCATGAACCAGTTTCTTCAGAGGCACAATTGGGATTCCATTTAAATCAGCCATTGCCTTTTGTGCGCTTTCGAAATCAGGAAAAACCGCCGGCGTTTCATAACCGTTGGTAAAAATACTGAAAGTTTTTTTCAGATTGTCGTATTTGATGGTACGTTTAATTTCAAAGCTTTCTATTTTTTTATCCCAAAGCACTGATCTGACCTGATAAACTTCCAGCTGCAGCACAAATACCGCCGGTGCTCCGGCCAGAATACTCGATTCCATTTCGGTCTTGAAACCGTTGACCACCCTTGCATACAAGAGCACGTTTTCCTTATTGTTTGTAATTATAATATCCTTTATTGTCGGCTCGACTGCCCGTCCCTGCGTTCCCACACCAAGACAACCGGAAACAACAAACAAAAAAATGAAAATAATTTTTCCCAAGTCTCTTTTGACTCTATCCATATGAACCTTTTTTACCGTATTTTGATTAAAAAACAAGTTAACGAGTCATACTAGGTAACAAGAGAATAAAAATCAAGACTAATTTGAATTAAACCTGAACGGCGTCAAGAATATGAAAAGATGGAATTTTCAGGGAAGGGTGCTTATGAAATGTTTCTTTTTTATCTAAACCACTGACAATTTCCCAGCAGTCCGCCTTTAACATCAGCTCTCTCAGCAGAAGATTGTTTAAGCGGTGTCCAGATTTATAAGCCACAAAATGGCCGATTATGGGCATACCCAGTAAAAATAAGTCTCCGATTGCATCAAGTATTTTATGTCTGACGAATTCATCAGGAAAACGCAGACCTTCCTTATTGATAACCTTCTGATCATCAAGAACAACGGCATTTTTCAGAGATCCGCCGAGAGCCAAACCTTTTGCCTGCATATATTCAACTTCATTTAAAAAGCCAAAAGTCCGGGCCGCACAAATTTCCTTTTCGTATCTTTCATCGGAAAAAGTCATGCTATAAGTCTGCCTGCCAATGGCAATATGTTTAAAGTCGATTTCATAACTGATCTTAAACTCCGCCGCAGGCAATAAAACGGCATTTCCGTCTCCTTCCTTTACGGAAACAGGCTTCTTGATAACTAAAAGTTTCTTGGTTTTTCCCTGTACATGCGTACCAACTTCCTCAAGCATTTTCACAAAAGGAAGTGCACTGCCGTCCATAATAGGAACTTCGAAAGAGTCCAGTTCTACAACAGCATTATCAACACCCATACCGCTAAAAGCGGAAAGAAGATGCTCCACCGTAGAAACGGTAACACCATTCGCACCCAGTGTCGTCGCCAGCGTTGTATCGGAAACATTATTGTATACAGCAGGAATCAGAGGGGCGTCGGGTAAATCTTTACGCATAAACACTATGCCTGTATCGACCGGCGCCGGTTTAAGGCACATCTTCACTTTTCGGCCGGTGTGCAGCCCGATGCTGGAACAAATTATTTCTTTCTTTAATGTGCGTTGCAGATTCATAAAAGTTATACCAATTTAGTAATTAAAACTTAACCTAAGCAATATACATGCCAATTATCGGAAGCATCTGTATTGCAGATAAGTTGTTATAATCATAACCGATTTATATGACAACATCCACTTTCCAACCAAGAACACTTAATTTCTGTGGCAGAAATACCACTATTTCTTCAGAGCAGGTAACTTTAACAGCAAAGAAGCGCATCACACCATTTAAACCACGCTGCATTCTGTGCCTGACTTTGCCGGCTGCAGCTTGCCCGGCGCATACCGGGGAGTCTCCTCCTTGCCGAAGCATTATGCTTTGAATGCTGCTTGGTATTAAGTTGGACCGGGCCTCTTATAAAAGCGTTCCTTTTCGCTGTAAATACAGCCGCAGTACTGCTGACGATACATGCCCAATTCCTTGGATATTTTGATACCTTCGTTCCAGCCGACGCGGAAATCCTGATAATAAAAAGGAATACCCAACCGGCGGCCGAACTGCTCACCAATATCCCGAATCAGGTCATGCTTCTGATATCTGCTGTAAAGCAATGTTGTCGTAAAGCCGTCATATTTACCAGCCACCGCCATTTGAGCGGTATATTCCAGGCGGTGCTGCAAACAGTATTCACAGCGCTCTGTTTCCTTAAAAGCGACGCGGCGTAAAAATTCTTCCAAATCATATTCTTCAGGACAAAAAACGTCTAAAAATGCCTTTGCAGCGTAATCATTTAAAGTACTTAGACGTCTTTGATATTCCTGATAAGGATGGATGTTGGAATTATAAAATACACCGGCAACTTCATGCCCTTGAATTCTCAATTCCTTTAAAGGATAAATGGTGCATGGCCCGCAGCAAATATGCATTAATAGTTTCATATTCTTCTTAACCCAATACAAGCAAAGCATGTCATCTTTTCAAAAGAGATCTTTTTGTGCGGCAGCTTTCAGGCCGAAATGCTCGTAAGCCTTGGCCGACGCAATTCTTCCCCGCGCAGTTCTTTGCAAGTACCCTTCCTGAATCAGATATGGTTCGTAAACATCTTCAATTGTTGTTTTTTCTTCCCCGATTGCCGCCGACAGGCTTTCCAAACCAAC
>JBDKVD010000287.1:0-32549 GCA_039679325.1 Smithella sp. | reverse complement strand
CGGCGCGGCCTATTCCCAGAATGGAACCGGTTAAGATTCCCGGTAACGCTGTGGGCAGAACAACCCGGAGCGTGGTCTGCCATTTGGACACACCCAGCGCCAGCGATGCCTCCCGAAAAGTCTGCGGCACAGATTTCAAAGCCTCTTCGGAGGCCCCGATTATCGTCGGCATAATTAAAAAGCCCAAGGTCAGAGAACCAGCCAGAATACTGGAACCGAATTTAAGAAACACTACAAAAAACCCGAGGCCAAAGAGACCAAAGACAACCGAGGGAACACCCGCCAGACAGTTTATACCAATTTTAATAGTTCTGATCAGACGTCCCTGTTTGGCATATTCCGTAAGATAAATGGCGGAAACGATGCCCAATGGCAAACCAACGGCTACAGCCCCAACAGTTAGATAAACCGTGCCCAATATTGCGGGCATGATTCCACCTTTTGTCATGGAATCAGTCGGCGGCTTTGTAATAAAATCCCAGCTGATTGCACCGATACCGTTAATTACTATGTAAAGAAGAATACCACCCAGCGCCAGAGCGATAAGCAGAGCGGAAAGGCGTACAGTAACGAAGAACGCCTCTTGCCTGATATACCGCCACCTCATGGGATATGTTTTTAGCTCATTCATTGTCTGGTCACTTATACCAATTTATAATGTTGCTGATCCTGATTGTCGGAACCTGTGAGATACGTAATCAGCAATGAGATTGAAGACCAATGTCAAGGCAAATAAGACAATACCTGTAGCGAAAAGCGCCTGATAATGCAAAGAACGGTACGGCGCCTCTCCCATTTCGGCAGCAATGCTTGCCGGCATGGGACGGACCGAATCAAACAGGCTTTCCGGTATGGCGGCTGCACCGCCGGCAACCATGAGCACTACCATTGTTTCCCCAATCGCCCGCGACATTCCCAGAATAACCGCCGTGGAAATCCCGGATAAAGCGGCGGGAAAAATTACTTTGGTTATAGTTTCAAATTTTGTCGCGCCCAGTGCATATGACGCTTCCTTGAATTCACGCGGTACGGCATACAGGGCATCTTCCGAAATACTGGAGATTGTCGGTATCGCCATAATTGCCAGAATTACGGACGCATTTATAATATTCAACCCCGTAGGAAGATCAAAGGTATCCTGCATCCAGGGTGCAATAACGATCATGCCGAAAAACCCGAGGATGACCGAAGGAAGGCCGGCCAGAAGCTCGATTATGGATTTGAGAATTTCTTTAATGGAATCAGGTGCTATCTCCGCAATATAAATTGCCGAAAGCACTCCCAGCGGTACGGCAACCATTGTAGAAATCAACGTCACTATCAGTGACCCTACAATAAGCGGAAATATACCGAACAGCGGCGGATCGGCTGTCGGATACCATTCCAGCCCAAAAATAAAATCCCACAAGGAGATTCTTTTGAAAATCGGCAGACCTTCGCGGAAAAGAGAAAAGACAATCAGCGCCAAGACCAGCACTGATACCAACGCAAAGAGAAACAAAATAAATTTGATAATTTTTTCCTTTGTAGTCCTGGTCATTTTTTATCTCACTGCCTATTTTATCATTGCCTACCACCCGTCAATCCTTTCAGGCTGATAAGCTTGAAGTCAATCCTTTTTGTAGTTTTGCTCGACAAGCCAATTCTTGATTTGTTTGTCGATTTGTTCACGCACCTCTCTGAACTTCTGTAATTTTTCATCGAGTGAGCCCTTAAAAGTTGTCGGGTCTTCAAAAGGCCAATGAAGCCGATGGCTAACATCGGGGAAAGTTGCCGGACATTTTTCTTCCGCATCGGAACAGACGGTAATCAAATATCCAAAATGTCGCCTCCCCATGTATTCACGGACGTGTTTAGCATAATGACCATCGAGATTAATGTGAATTTCCTGCATAACTTGCCTGGTAAGAGGATGAATTCCTTTCGGTTCCAGCCCGGCGCTATATACGTCATATTTATCCCCGGCATATTTCCTCAACAGAGCTTCCGCCATTTGACTACGGGCGGAATTGCCAGTGCATAAGAACAAAACTTTAGTTTTGTCCATTGCTGCTCACCTTACACCTTAAATCTATCTTGCGAAACATCTTCTCTCTCTAATCGTGAATAATGTTAAGATAAATTACGCAACCCCGCAATTTAAGGAGGGAGAGGTTGCGTAATTTAAAGCTTTTCCATAAGATTATTTCTTGCCTTTTTTAGGAGATGTCAAAGGCACAAAACCTTCCTTTTTGACAATTTTCTGCCCTTCACTACTTTTCAAAAAGGCTATGAACTTCGCCACTTCTCCCTGCGGCTCTCCGTTTGTGTACATATAAAGTTCGCGGGAAAAGGGATATTGTCGGGAAAGAGCAGTTTGGGCGGTAGCAGCAATGCCATTTACTTCCAAAGCCTTTACGCTTTTATTCAAATATCCCATTCCCAGATAACCGATGGCATATCTGTTTTTGGCAATCGCCGTAACAATAGCGCCGTTGGATGCCAGCATCTGGGCACGTGGTGTTACTTTAGCCTTTTTCATCACAAAGTGATCCCATGATTCAAAAGTACCGGAAGATGAATCCCTGGAGATCACGACAATCTTCAAATCATCGCCGCCGACTTCCTTCCAGTTGGTTATTTTACCCTGATAGATAAGACTCAGTTGATCGGTGGATAAACCTTTCACTTTATTTCGGGGATTAACAACTGGAATCAAAGCATCATAGGCGACGACATGTGCAACGGGCTTTACACCTTTTTTTACAGCCAGCGCGATTTCTTCTTTCTTTATTTCCCGCGAGGAATTGCCGATGTTGGCAGTTTTATCAATCAAAGCCTTGATACCTTCGCCGGAACCGCCGCCGGAAAGGGATATCTGCACACCTTTGTTTGCTTTCATGTAAGCTTCGAGCGCTGCCTGAGTAATAGGCAATACCGTGGTCGATCCTTTAATCACAATAGAATCGGCAGCAGCGGCCCAACCAGACGTAACAAGTATTAAAGACATAACCATGATCATCTTCTTAATAATTCTAATCATTTTCTTCCTCCATTTTAAAGATTGCCATTTTTAAACACCGCGTTAAGCATCCAGTGTTAACGTACCATTTGGTATTTTAACATGGATTTAATGTTCGACGGCACTTATACACGTAAAATGTTACAATTTGATGACAATACAATAAAGAAATGAAAACAAAATGAATATGTGAATGATTCTATGGTCTCAGCTTCAACATTAATAAGTTAAATTTGGCAGCCGGATATCCGGACTGCTGCTGGAGTCAATTTGATCAATGATTTTTTGAATATCTGATGTCACAAAACGACTGATTTTTTCTTCCAGTCGGCAAAGCTGCTCGAAATTCGAGGTGATTAATCGGACTCTTTCTTCCGTCGTACCGTAGCGGACAATCAGATCGTCTACCCTCTCTTCAACGGTAACGATCCGGTCGTGCATTACTCTCTTGTCCGCATAGAACACAAGCTCTTTTGCCAGAAGTTCTCCTTCGGCCTGAAAGTCTTTAAGAACAACATGCTCCTCAACCATTGAGCCGATAGTTGGGAATCCCAGTTCCGCAAGAAGACGGCCGCCGGAAATATCATGAGGTTCCCTGGTCTGGAGGGAGCGGGTCTTCGTAATATCATGGAGAAGACAGGCAGTAATAACAGCAGCGCGGTGGATATCGGTGTCATCCTTTAGATGATCCATAATTGCGGCGGCAACCCGGGCTACCTGCTGCGAATGCTCGACAATATTGGGAAGCATGGCATAGCTGTTCATCAGCTCATAGCACTCTTCAACCGTTGGAATTCTCATAATTTACAAAACACCTTGTTCCTTAAACCTGACTTTCATTAAATTTATAGCCGACGCCGCGAACAGTAATGATATATTGGGGATTGTTAACATCTTTCTCAATCTGGCTGCGCAGGCGCCGGATATGGACATCGACAGCTCTGGGGGTGACAAAAGTATCATCACCCCAGACATGATCTAATATCTGTTCCCTAGTATAAACTCTGCCGGGGTGTTGAGTAAAGAAAAAAAGCAACTTTATCTCTGTGGGACTCAGTACTATTTTTTTTTCTTCTACAGTCACTTCGTACGCGGCATAATTAATTTTCAACCCGCGATAGGAAAATTCATCTTCTAAATGCTGTTTGTTTTCTTTACGCTGGCGGCGCAAAACAGCTCTGACCCGCGCCACAAGTTCCTTGACGCTGAATGGTTTGGTAATATAATCATCTGCGCCAATTTCCAGCCCTATTATTTTATCGATTTCGTCACCCTTTGCCGTAACCATAATAATAGGCAAATTCGCGGAAACAGGATTATTGCGTATTGTTTTACAAACATCAATACCGGACATGCGGGGGAGCATCAG
Source organism: Smithella sp. (assembly GCA_039679325.1). Classification (GTDB taxonomy): domain Bacteria; phylum Desulfobacterota; class Syntrophia; order Syntrophales; family Smithellaceae; genus MVRV01. The sequence continues at coordinate 28,179 of JBDKVD010000287.1, read as the reverse complement.
ATCAAGGATCAGCAAATCGGGCTTTTGTACTTTAACAAGCCCCACGGCGGTTTCACCATCATATGCTTTTATGATGGAAAATCCTTCCTTTGCCAGATTGTAAGAAATTAAATCGACGATATCTTCTTCATCATCGGTAACAAGAATTTTTGTCATAATAATTAAAGGCTGAGCAAGTGTTTTGAAAGAATACTACCCCCTGAACAACGATTTTTATCTAACTGGTTCTGATATTCTACAAATTGAATACTAATTAATCGGCTGTTACTTTAAACACTTCATCACCGGGACGGACGCGATCGGATACTTTGACACCAATGAAATCTCCGGCAACGGCCTTGGGTACAGACTTATTGTCCACTTCCATTGATTTTATTTCATCAATAAAATCGGTAGTGTGCCCGGAAAATTTAATCCTGTCACCAACATTCAGTTCACCATCAGTAATTTTTACTGCCGCCACCGAAGGTTTGGAAAAGAATTTCACCACCTCGCCGATTTTTATCTCTGCCATATTGACCTCCTCTCTGATTTGGACATTAAAGTTTTTCGGCTGAGGACTGAAGGTTAACAATCTTCAGTCTAAATGACTTTATTAAATACATTTTTTAAAATCGAAATACAAGAAATAAAAAAGGCAGGGTATTGTTTACCCTGCCTTTTTTCAAAATATAATTTAACGTTGTTTTTTTAATCTGTTGCCTCTTTTGCCTTAGCCTTAGCCTTTGCCTTTGGTTTTGCTTTTTCCTTTGTTTCGTCAGGAATATACTCCAAGATGGAAACAGGCGCATTATCACCAAAACGGTAACCAACCTTGATTATCCTGGTATACCCGCCTTCACGGTTACGAAAGCGTTCTGTAAGCTCACCAAAGAGCTTACTTACTACAGATTTATCCCGGACAACTGACAGGGCTTGACGGCGCGCGTGTAAATCACCTCTTTTACCCAAAGTAATCATCTTGTCAGCCAATTTTCTTAATTCTTTCGCCTTGCAGTCTGTCGTACGAATACTTTCATGTTTTATTACGGAAGTAACCATATTACGAAGCATGGCTTCTTTATGGCTAGAAGTTCTACCTAGCTTTCTGCCCGCTTTACCATGATACATTGCTTATATCTTCCTTTCCTGACAGTCTATGACCTCATAATAACTTATTTTTTAATATATTACGTCACTCGCTTTTTTCATTCCAGGGAGGAAAATCAAGTTTCATCCCGAAACTTAGATTATATTCGTTAAGAATATCCTTAATTTCACTTAAAGACTTGCGACCAAAGTTTTTTGTTTTGAGCATTTCCGCTTCTGTTTTTTGTACCAGTTCACCGATTGTATTAATACCGGCATTTTTCAAGCAGTTTGCCGAACGTACGGACAGCTCCAAATCTTCTACCGTTCGCAATAACACTTCGTTCATATTGCCTTTTTCATCAGCAACTTCCTGTACTACTTCTTCCTCTACTTCTTCAAAATTTATAAAAACATCCAATTGCTGTTTTAATATTTTTGCAGAATAAGCAATGCCGTCTTCAGGTTTTAAGCTGCCATCGGTCCAGACTTCCAGAACGAGCTTATCGTAGTCGGTTATCTGACCTACTCGCGCATTGGAAACAATATAGTTAACTTTTTTGATCGGTGAAAAAATCGCATCGATATTTATCGTGCCTTCAGGCTGATCAGGATCCAACTCTTTTTTCGCGGGAGTGTACCCTTTACCCATTTTTACCACTAATTCCGCCTTAAAAGAATTACCTTCCGACGACATCAGGGCAATGTAATGATCCGGATTCAATACTTCCACTGTTCCATCAGTTATAATATCACCGGCTGTAATTACGCCCGGGCGTGACACGTCTATGTGCACTACCCTCGCTTCACCTTGAGAAAGTCTGAAACGCACGCCCTTTAAATTTAATATTACATCGGTCACATCTTCTTTAATACCGGGAATTGTAGAAAATTCATGTAGTACATTATCAATTTTTATTGATACAATCGCAGCGCCACGTATAGAAGAAAGCAACACTCTTCTTAAAGCATTTCCTAATGTTACTCCATATCCTCTTTCCAGCGGTTGAATGGTGAACTCACCGTATAACCGGGTATGTGTCGATTCATCCACATCTATACGCCTGGGACGTATCAAACTCGACCAGTTTCTTTGCATAATCAACTCCACTCTTTAGCTGGTTTATAAAAAAATCATTTTTTACTTCGAATAAAGTTCAACAACTAGCTGTTCCTGTACCGGCATTGTTAAGTCTTCCCTTACAGGCAGCATCTTGATTGTAGCGTTGAAGTTTTCTTTATCCAAAGCCAGCCATTGAGGCACACCGCGTCTTGTCACCGTTTCCATGGCTTCCTGTATGCGTGTTATATTGCGGCTACCTTCTTTAACTGTAATGACGTCCCCTGCTTTCAGCAAATACGACGGAATATTTACAGGTTTACTGTTCACTAAAAAATGTCCATGTGTAACCAGTTGTCTTGCTTCATCCCGGGAAGTCGAAAACCCCATGCGGAAAACCATGTTGTCCATTCTTTTTTCCAACAGCACGAGTAAGTTTGTTCCCGTAATACCTTTCAATTGATCGGCTTTTTCAAAGTATCCCCTGAACTGTTTTTCCAATAGCCGATACATTCTCTTGAGTCTTTGCTTTTCTCTTAACTGCACGCCATAATCAGAAGCCTGTTTTTTATGCGACTGACCATGTTGTCCCGGAGCGTATCCCCTTCTTTCAAATGCACACTTTTCCGAATAGCACCTGTCTCCTTTAAGAAAAAGCTTTAACCCTTCTCGGCGACATAACCTGCATGAGGAATCCGTATATCTTGCCAAAAAAACGCCTCCCTTATTATCTAATTATTCTTTATCTTTAATTTTTATCCAATTAAACTCGACGACGCTTTGGCGGCCTGCATCCATTGTGCGGCACCGGTGTAACGTCACGAATCATTGTTACTATAAGTCCCGCCAACTGTAGGGACCGCAATGCTGATTCCCTGCCGGCTCCTGGACCCTTTATATATACTTGTACTCTGCGCATCCCTTGTTCCTTTGCTTTACGCACGGCATCTTCCGCTGCCATTTGTGCTGCAAAGGGAGTACTTTTACGCGAGCCTTTAAAGCCCTGCAACCCGGCAGTTGACCAGGAAATAACATTACCACTTAAATCCGTAATAGTTATAATTGTATTATTAAAGGTAGATTGAATATGTGCAACCCCTTCAGTAATATTTTTCTTTTCTTTCTTTTTGCCCGTTTTTCTAACTGCTTTTGCCATTATTCCTCCGGATCAGATTACTTTTTCTTGCCAGCTATAGCCCGCCTCGGCCCTTTTCTTGTTCTGCCGTTGGTGTGCGTTCTCTGCCCCCTCACCGGCAACCCCTTGCGATGCCTCAAGCCACGGTACGCGCCAATATCCATTAGTCTCTTAATAGACATGGATATATCACGACGCAGATCACCTTCAACCTTATAATCCTTATCAATAATATTTCTAAGAGCCGATATTTCCGAATCAGCCAGTTCATCCGTCTTTGTATCCGGACTTACACCTGCATCCTTCAGTATTTCCTTTGCTTTCGTTGTTCCAATACCATAAATGTAAGTTAATGCAACTTCCATTCTCTTGTTTTTTGGTAAATCAACACCTGCAAGTCGTGCCACGTTATATATCCTCCCGATCTATTCCAGAACTATCCCTGACGTTGTTTATGTTTAGGGTTTTCACAAATTACGCGCAAAATACCCTTCCGTTTAACAATCTTGCACTTCTCGCATATTTTTTTCACAGAAGATCTTACTTTCACTCTCTTATCTCCTTCTTCTAACCCTAAATATCTTATTTTGTCCTATAAATAATTCTGCCCCGCGTCAGGTCATAAGGCGAAAGTTCAACTGTTACCTTATCTCCCGGCAGAATTTTAATAAAATGCATCCTCATTTTACCGGAGATATGAGCTAATACCTTATGTCCATTTTCGAGCTCCACTCGAAACATGGCATTTGGTAATGGCTCTATAACCCGACCTTCAACTTCTATTGCTTCTTCTTTTGCCATACTTTTTTCTTAATGTTCCCAATTTAACCAGTTCTAATTAAGAGTCATACCAATTAATTTAACTTACTTAATATGTCCGGTCCGTTTTCAGTGATTGCGACTGAATGTTCAAAATGAGCAGATAACTTGCCATCTTCCGTTACGACTGTCCAGCCGTCTTTTAAAATTATCACCTTGTAATCGCCCTGATTTACCATGGGCTCAATTGCCAGTATCATTCCACTCTTTAATTCGATGCCACGACCCTTCTTTCCGTAATTTGGAATTTGGGGATCCTCATGAAGGTTCCTGCCAATACCGTGTCCTACAAAATCCCTTACTACAGAAAATCCAGGCGCCTCAACAATATGCTGAACACTACTGGAGATATCGCCTAACCTGTTGCCTTCTTTTGCCTGCTCAATCCCTGCATATAAGCTCTGTTCCGTTACTTCTATCAGTTTCTGAGCACTACCTGCTATCTTTCCAACCGGCAAAGTAATTGCCGCATCGCCAAAAAAGCCCTTATAAAAAACGCCGAAATCTAAGCTTATTATGTCGCCCTCTTTCAACATACGCTCTGAAGGCATTCCATGGACTACTTCTTCATTGACTGACGTACATAGCGAATATGGATAACCCCGGTAACCTTTAAAAGCTGGTTTTGCGCCTCTTTTCAGTGCAATTTCCTCGGCAAATCTATCTAATTCCTTTGTTGCAACCCCAGGTTTTACCTTATCTCTTAGTTTGTTTAGAACTTCTGCAACAATTTGACTGCTTGCTCTCGCTCTCTCTATTTCTTCCGGAAGTTTCAGAATTACCATACGATTTCCCTCTGAAAAAGCTTCCGTTAGCGTCGGCGGGCAATGTGACCCTTTTTCATAAACCCTTCATACTGTCTTGTCAATAAATGGGACTCCACTTGACCTGCCGTATCAACAGCCACACCAACTACAATAAGTAAAGATGTGCCACCAAAATAGAAAGGTATATTAAACTGAGTAATTAATATACTGGGCAATACACAAACAAGTGAAACATAAATTGCGCCGCTGAAAGTAAGCTTTTCTAATATATTTTCGATATACTCGGCAGTTTTTTTACCCGGCCTGATTCCAGGTACATAGCCACCGAATTTTTTCATGTTTTCCGCAACATCATCGGGTTTAAAAGTTACAGCTGTATAAAAAAAACAAAAGAAAAATATGAAGGCGACATATAACACTTCATAACCAATCCTGCCAGGTGTCAAATACCCGGCAACTGTCTGCATCCACCCTTGAGGGGCAAAATTTGCAATTGTGGCCGGAAACATAATTACAGATGAAGCAAAAATCGGTGGGATTACTCCAGCCGAATTTATTTTTAGTGGCAGGTGCGTTGTCTGACCACCATACATTTTACGGCCGACTATTCTTTTGGCATATTGTACCGGAATACGACGCTGCCCTGCTTCTACAAAAACAATCGCACCAATGACTGCCACCATCAAAATTATTATGAATAATACAATGAAAAAATTCAGTTCACCGGCTGAAAACAAACGCCATGTACTGGCAATCGCAGCCGGAAATCGGCAAACGATACCGGCAAATATTATCAAAGAAATACCATTGCCAATTCCCTTTTCCGTAATTGTTTCGCCCAACCACATGATAAATGCTGTACCTGCGGTCAAGGTGATTACCGTCATCATTATGAATGAAAAACCCGGCTGCAAAACAATTGGAGCCCCCGAGGGACTGGCCATATGTTGTAAGCCGTATGCAATACCGAAGCCCTGAATCATGCTTAAGGCAACTGTACCATAACGTGTATATTGGGTAATCTTACGCCGCCCCATCTCACCTTCTTTAGAAAGCTTCTCTAAATGGGGAATGGCGACAGTTAATAATTGCAGAATAATAGAAGAACTAATGTAGGGCATGATGCCTAAGGCAAAGATAGAAAAGGCGCTCAAAGCACCACCGGCAAACATGTCCATTAATCCGAGCATTGAACCCCGAGCCTGCTCGAAAAAGGCCAGCAAGGCGGCATTATCGATTCCCGGCGTTGGGATAAATACGCCTATCCGGTAAACAGCTAAAAGAAGGAATGTAAACAAAATCCTTCTTTGTAATTCCGGAATTTTTGAAACGCTGCCCAATCCTTCTAACAAATTACATTACCTCTTCCACAGAACCACCAGCGGCTGTAATTTTTGTTTTCGCAGCTTGGCTGATTTTTGCTATCTTGACGGTGATGGGGAATTTTATTTCACCCTTCGCCAATATTTTAACATTATCTCCTTTTTTCTTTACTAACCCAGTAGCCAGAAGAGCGTTCTGATCAATTACTGCGCCTTCAGTGAATTTTCGGCCTAAATCGGTTAAATTTACTGCAACGAATATTTCACGAAATGGATTACGAAATCCTCTCTTGGGAAGTCTGCGGGCCATCGGCATCTGACCACCTTCGAAACCAGCACGTACTTTACCTCCGGAACGTGCCTTCTGCCCTTTGTCTCCTTTACCTGCTGTTCCACCCTGACCAGATGCATCGCCGCGCCCTACGCGCTTTCTCTTTTTCGTTGCACCAACTGGAGCCTTTATCGAACCCAAATCCATATATTACTCCTTCGACTCTTCCACAGAAACCAAATGAATAACTTTATTTATCATACCGCGAATCTGCGGAGTATCAGATAAAGTCACCGTTTTATTTAATTTGTTCAGCCCGATGCCACGTAAAACCTTCCTCTGCTTTTCCGGGCGGCCTATTTCGCTCTTTACCATTTTTACTTTTAAAATATTGCCCACCTTAAGCTACCTCGCCAAATAATTTATAAATTATTTGCCTCTATTTGAGGCAATTTCCGCTGGATCTTTTAATTGGCAAAGACCCTCTAGTGTGGCTTTGACTAAATTGTGCGGATTGTGAGAACCGAGACATTTGGTTAATATATTATGTACACCTGCAACTTCCAGTACTGCCCTTACGGCTCCACCTGCAATTAATCCGGTACCTTCTGATGCCGGCTTTAATAAAACTTTACCTGCACCATAGCTGCCAATGACTTCGTATGGAATTGTCTTAGCGACAACCGCAACTTTTACCATATTTTTCTTGGCCATTTCCATACCTTTACGAATTGCTTCCGGTACTTCGTGTGCTTTGCCTAATCCAGCACCTATTTTGCCATTGCCATCTCCGACGACAACTATTGCACTGAATCGAAATCGCCTTCCCCCTTTGACAACTTTTGCCGTTCTGTTAATGGCTATAACCCTGTCGAGGAGCTCTGCATCTTTCATTTCTTTCTTATCCAACGATTTTTCCCTTATCATGTGTATTATATTGTCCAAAAATTGAATTTAAAATTTAAGACCATTTTCCCGTGCTCCATCAGCTAATGCTTTCACACGACCATGATAGAGAAATCTACCTCTATCAAAAACAATTTTATCTACACCAATATTTAATAAACGTGTTGCAATCAATTTACCCACCTCTTTGGCCACCTCTGTCTTTTTTTTGCCTGTGATTTTTTCAGCCAAATCTTTGCACAAAGTGGAAGCCGTTGCCAAGGTAGTTCCTTGAGCATCGTTTATAGCTTGAGCATAAATATGCCTATCCGACCGGAATACCGAAAGACGAGGTTTCTCCTGTGTGCCGGCAATTTTGCCCCTTACTCTTTTTTCCTTCTTCTCTCTTACTCTAATTATTTTCTTGGAAGCCAATGTTCCACCTCTTTACTGCAATATTAATTTTTTACTCTTCTTTACTTAGCGGCTGATTTACCAGCTTTGCGTCTGATATGCTCACCCGCATATTTAATACCTTTACCCTTATAAGGCTCAGGTTTTTTCAACGCCCGAATTTCTGCTGCAACTTTTCCAACCAATTGCTTATCGATACCGGAAATAATGATGTTTGTCTGCTTGTCAACTTTAACATCAATTCCTTCAGGAATTGCATAGTGAACTGGACTCGAGAAACCAACAGCCAATTTCAAATTTTCACCTTCAATTTCTGCACGATAACCGACTCCTGATATTTCCAGGTTTTTCACGAATCCTGTACTCACACCCGTTACCATATTGCCAATCAAAGTCCTGACCAATCCATGATAAGACCTGGCAGTTCTGTCCTCCGATTTTCTCTCGACAACCAGATTTCCCTCGCTAAGTACCATGCTAATACCTTCCGGCAACTTTGAGGAAAGAGTTCCCTTGGGACCTTCTACTTTAACAATACCGGCATTTTCACTGATTTTGACATCTTTCGAAAACGCAACCGGTTTTTTACCTATTCTCGACATGAGCAAGCACTCCTGCTTAATATCTTTTATTTCAACTACCAAACATTACAAATGACTTCGCCACCAACATTCTGCTCGCGAGCTTCCTGATCAGTAATTACTCCACGAGACGTCGATAGTACAGATATTCCATATCCGTTCAATACTTTTGGAATACTATCTGCTTTCACATAAACTCGTCGTCCCGGCTTACTAATTCTGGTTATACCCGTAATCACCGTTCGCTTGTTGTCCGGATATTTAAGGGCAATCTTTAACATCTGGTGCCCTTTATCATTTTTTACATTTTCGAAACCAATAACATATCCCGACTTTTTCAAAACTTTGGCTACGTTCAGGTTAATCTGCGACATTTTAACATTAACACTTTTGAAGCGAGCCTTATTAGCATTTCTAATTCTTGTAAGCATATCGGCAATAGGATCAGTCATTCCCATGCTTTTTCTCCTTAGACCAAAAAATTTACCAACTCGATTTTATTACACCCGGCAACTCACCTTGCAAGGAAAGCTTTCGCAAGCATATTCTACACATATCAAATTTCCTGTAATATCCCCGCGGCCTTCCGCATATCGGGCAACGGTTATATGCTCGGACAGTAAACTTAACTTTCCTTTTGGCTTTTGCAATTAATGACTTCTTTGCCACACTAAATTCCTCCGGATATTCCTCGATTAATTCTTAAATGGTACACCCATTAGCTTTAATAACACTCTAGCTTCTGCATCAGTTTTCGCTGATGTCACGATGGTTATATTTAAACCCTTGACTTTTTCCACTTTGTCGTACTCAATTTCCGGAAATATAATTTGCTCCTGCAACCCCATGGAGAAGTTTCCTCTCCCATCAAATGAAGTGGAAGAAATTCCACGAAAATCTCTTACCTTGGGCAAAGCGACATTAACCAAGCGATCAAAAAATTCATACATAACGTCTTTTCTCAGAGTAACCGAACAGCCAATGGGCATCCCCTGTCTTAATTTAAATGTTGCAATAGATTTCTTGGCTTTCGTTATAACCGGTCTCTGACCTGTAATCATTGCCATCTCCTGCACGGCGCCATCAATAATTTTAACATTTTGAATGGCTTCCCCCAACCCCATGTTGACGACAATTTTTTCCATTTTGGGTACCTGCATTGGATTCTTGTATTGAAATTCCTTAACCAGCGCAGGAATAACATCTTTAATGTAAATTTCTTTTAATCTTGCCATTTCATTAACCCACATTGATTACTTCATTGCATTTACTGCAGATACGTACCTTTTTCTTACCATCTTCAAGGACCTTATTTCTTACCCGTACACCTGCGTTGCATTTCTTGCAGTATAATGCAACTTTTGAAACATGCAGAGGTCCCTCTTTTTCCACTACTCCGCCTCTTGAGTTCTGATCCGGCCTCTTATGTCTTTTAACTATATTTATTTTTTCTACTACGATCCGGGATTCTTCAGGAATAAGTTTCAGTATCTTGCCGGTTTTGCCTTTATCTTTTCCCGCAAGAACTTTTACTTCATCCCCTTTTTTTAATCTGCTTAAGCTCATCTTTTTCCTCTTCGAAACGGTTTACAAAACCTCTGGTGCCAGAGAGATAATCTTCATAAATTGCTTCGCTCTTAACTCGCGAGCAACCGGGCCAAAAATTCTTGTTCCAATGGGTTCCAGCTGATTGGAAATCAAAACAGCCGAATTGTCATCAAATTTCAGGTAAGATCCGTCCGGTCTTTTTACCTCTTTGACCGTACGCACGATGACAGCCTTCATTACATCACCCTTTTTCACTTTAGAATTTGGAATCGCTTCTTTTACGGCAACAACAATTACATCACCCAAACTTGCAAATCGGCGCTTCGACCCACCGAGTACTTTAATACAAGCTACCTTTTTAGCGCCTGAATTATCTGCAACATTTAGTATGGTCTGCATCTGAATCATAATATATCCCCATAAAAACAACCTGTCAGTAAAAACAAGCCGTTATTTTGCTCTCTCCAGAATTTCTATCATGCGCCATCGTTTGTCCCTACTCATCGGACGCGACTCAATAATCAGAACTGTGTCTCCCGCCTTACACTGGTTTTGCTCATCGTGAACTTTATATTTCACGTGCTTACGTACATACTTATGAAAAATTGGATGTTTTACCAAGCGTTCAGCTTTAACAACAATTGTCTTGTCCATTTTATCGCTAGTTACTACGCCCTTGATCGTACGTTTATTTCCCTGCTCAGCCATGTTAACTTGCAGCCTCCTTTTCCTTCAATACCGTGTTGACGCGGGCAATATCCCTCCGCAGACTACCTAGCTTTGCCGTGGGCTCCAACTGGCCTGATGCATGACGTATCCGCAACTTAAAAAGTTCTTCTGCCAAATCAATTCTTTTTTGTTCGAGCTCGTTGATACCCAGATCTCTGATTTCTTTAATTTTCATCAGATATCTCCCTCGCTAAAAATTTAGTGGCTATCGGCAATTTGTGTGCTGCCAGACGAAATGCTTCTTTTGCCACTTCTATCGTTACTCCTTCCATTTCATAAAGAACCGAACCGGGTTTTACTACCGCCACCCATCCTTCAGGTGCTCCCTTTCCCTTACCCATTCGAGTTTCAGCGGGCTTTTTTGTATAAGATTTATGAGGGAACACCCTGATCCATATCTTACCACCACGCTTGACATGACGAGTCATAGCAATACGAGCTGCTTCAATCTGTCTCGCTGTAATCCAGCCACATTCCGCTGCTTGTAATCCAAAATCACCAAAAGATATTGAACCACCCTTCGTAGCCTTACCACCCATGCGTCCTTTATGCAGCTTCCTGTATTTTACCCTTTTCGGCATTAACATAATCTAAAACTCCTGTTGCTCTTTACAACTACATTTTTCACTAAACGCCAGCCGGGATTTAACAGCCAGCGAAATCATTATTGTTTATCGTTTTTTGTTGGCAGCACTTCACCATGGAAAATTAATACTTTGACGCCAATCAACCCGTAAGCGGTGTGAGCTTCAATAAATCCATAATCGATGTCAGCTCGCAGTGTGTGCAGAGGCACCCTGCCTTCACGATACCATTCGGAACGTGACATTTCAGCGCCACCCAACCTGCCGGAACAGTTAATCTTAATGCCTTTTGCTCCAAATTTAAGCGCATATCCGACACATTTCTTCATCGCCCGGCGAAAAGCAACTCGTCTTTCCAATTGCATAGCTACGTTTTCCGCAACAAGCTGTGCGTCTATTTCCGGTTTACGCACTTCTAAAATATTTATGATTATTTCTGATTGCGAAAATTTCTCGATTTCAGCTTTCAGTTTTTCAATTTCCGAGCCCTTTTTACCTATAATCACACCCGGTCGCGCTGCATAAATGTTTACTTTTGCTTTGTTCGCAGCACGTTCTATTTCAATTTTCGAAATACCGGCATGATAGAGTTTTTTCTTGAGGTATTTTCTGATCTTCAAGTCTTCATGCAATGTTTCACTATAGTTTTTATCGGCAAACCACACCGACTGCCACTTTTTAATGAAACCCAATCTTAATCCTACCGGGTTAACTTTCTGACCCAATATCCTACCTCCTTACTTTTCATCCAATATTACTGTAATATGTGAAGTTCTTTTCTTGATCCCTGCTGCTCTTCCCTGGGCTCTTGCTCTCCATCTCTTCAATGATGGCCCCTGATCAACAAATACCTTTTTTACGTAAAGAATATTTTCATCAATATTGGGATTCTGTGCAGCATTAGCAGCGGCTGATTTAAGAACTTTCGCAATTATGCCTGCCGCATATTTCCTTGTATACAAAAGGATATTCTGTGCTTCCTGCACTCTTTTTCCTCTAATTAAATCTACCACCAGTCTTACTTTCTGCGGTGACATCCTAATATATTTTGCAATTGCTTTCGCTTCCATATTTCTTAACCTCAAACACCTCTGTTAGTGCACAAGTTTATTTACGAACTTTCGTTTTCCGATCACCCGAATGGGAATAAAAAGTCCTTGTCGGTGAAAACTCACCCAGCTTATGCCCTACCATGTTCTCCGTTACGTAAACAGGAATAAACTTCTTCCCGTTATGCACCGCAAATGTATAGCCAATGAGTTCCGGTGTTATGGTTGACCGCCGTGACCAAGTCTTAATGACATTTTTGCTCCCCTCTGCCTCCATCTTGCGGGTTTTGGCAAGCAATCTCTCCTCGATATACGGACCCTTTTTAATCGAACGTGCCACGCTTTTTAACCTCTTCTCTTAACAATATATTTATCTGTACTCTTATTCTTTCTCGTTTTATGCCCTTTTGTTGGCACACCCCAAGGAGTACATGGGTGTCTGCCGCCAGAAGACCTTCCTTCACCACCACCCATCGGATGATCAACAGGATTCATTACAACTCCACGAACATGGGGTTTTTTGCCCATCCATCTTTTCCTGCCCGCCTTGCCGATACTGACGTTTTCATGTTCGTTGTTTCCCACCTGCCCTATTGTTGCCATGCATTCAATAAATACTTTCCGCACTTCACCGGAAGGAAGTCTTACCTGAGCGTAATCACCTTCCTTCGCCATGAGCTGACCGTAAGCTCCAGCCGATCGTATCAGTTGACCGCCACGACCTACTTTCAATTCAACATTGTGAATCAATGAACCCAGGGGAATGTATTTTAAAGGAACAGCATTACCGGGTTTGATATCAGCCTTTTCACCACTGATTATTACGTCGCCCACATTTAATTGTGCCGGTGCAACTATATACCTTTTTTCACCATCACGATAATTTAGCAGTGCAATTCTTGCTGTTCTATTCGGATCATACTCAATCGCCGCTACCTTGGCGGGAATATCTGTCTTATTACGGCAAAAATCAATTACCCGATATTTTCTTTTGTGTCCGCCGCCAATATATCTAGCTGTAATGCGTCCATAACTATTGCGTCCACCCGATTTCCTCAACGGCTTCAACAGACTTTTTACCGGCTCTGCGGAGGTGATTTCCTCAAAATCTGGAACACTTTGAAATCTTCGCCCCGCTGATGTTGGTTTGTATTTAATTATTCCCATCAGTCTAGTCCTTAACTAAGTCCTTATACACCTTCAATAACATCTATGCGGCTACCAGCAGTTAACGTCACTATTGCCTTTTTCCAGGAACTTTTCCGTCCCATAACCTTGCCCATTCTTTTCTTTTTACCCAAGACATTTATCACGTGAACATCAACAACCTTAACTTTAAACAGTTTCTCCACGGCTCGTCCAATTTCCAGTTTGTTTGATTTCCGGTCGACTTCAAAAATATATTTGTTCGACTCATCCCGGGCCACGGTACTCTTTTCTGTAACCAGCAATTTTTTAACAATCTGATGCACTTCCATTATGCCAGCAATGCCCCTTCAATCTTTTTTACGGAGGGTTCCAAAAGAACTATATGTTCACAATTTAAAATATCATAAACATTAATTCCTTCTGACCTGACCATTTTAACGTTCTTCATGTTCCTTGAAGACTTAAATAAAGCTTCATCGTTATTATCTAAAACGAAAAGTGATTTTTTTAAGCCGAAACGATCAACAACGGTTTTAAATGCTTTAGTGCTGATTTTTTCCATTGGAAAGTCTTTTAATATAAGCATTTTATCTTCTTTAACTTTCATGCTTAGGACAGAAATTAAAGCCTTCTTCCGTACTTTTTTGGGAACGCTGAATGAGTAATCGCGTGGTTGAGGACCAAAAACAATTCCACCACCTCGCCAAATTGGCGATCTTGTAGATCCCACACGAGCACGACCTGTCCCTTTTTGCCGCCAGGGCTTTTTCCCTCCCCCTCTGACATCGGATCTTCCTTTTGTGGAAGATGTCCCGGAACGGCGAGCCGCCATTTGCATCTTAACGACGTCATAAACAACTGCTTCATTGACATCAGCGCTAAAAACGGCATCATTCAATTCAACTTGCGCAACTTTATTTTTTTCAATATCAAAAACATCTGCTACTGCCATGATCATAACTCCAGATGTGAGACTTACACACTTATTTTTTTGGCTTGTTTAATAAGCACAAAACCGTTTTTACTACCGGGAATTGAGCCCTTCAACAAAATCAAATTTCGATCCGATCGAACTTGCCATACTTGCAGATTCTGGATAGTCTTACGTACAGCACCAAGATGTCCACCCATCTTTGTACCTTTAAAAACTCGAGAAGGATCAGCACTGGCACCGATGGAACCTGGGGCACGGTGGAACATTGAACCGTGAGTGGCGCGGCCGCCACCAAATCCATGCCTCTTTATAACGCCCGCGAATCCTTTGCCTTTGGAAGTGCCTACGACATCGACAAAATCCCCTGCTTTAAAAATATCCGCCGTTATTTCCTGGCCAATTTCATGCTCTTCGCCATCGGTCTTAAATTCTTTAAGCTTCCGGAAAAATCCTTTGTTGGCCTTATTGAAATGCCCCTGCAATGGCTTTGTTACATTCTTTTGTTTTTTCCGACCGTAACCAAGCTGAATAGCATCGTAGCCTTCCTTGGCTTTGGTTTTCACCTGAACAACAACGGAAGGCTCAACCTCGATGGCTGTAACGCCAATTGCTGCGCCGTCATCGCCAAATACTTGAGTCATTCCTAATTTTTTTCCAACGATTCCCTTCTTCATTATCTTCCAACTTTTATTAAAATATAAGGCCGCTAATTTACATTTTGAAGAATGGCAACAATACTTACCATCTCCCAATAGCCGAATTTGAACTTACGCTTTTATCTCAACATCCACACCCGCAGATAAATCTAACTTCATCAAAGCATCTACGGTAGCCTGCGTAGGTTCAACAATATCAATCAGTCTTTTATGGGTTCTGATTTCAAACTGCTCACGGGATTTTTTGTCTACATGAGGTGAGCGGTTAACACAATACTTGTTGATCTCTGTAGGAAGAGGAATGGGACCAGCGACACGTGCACCGGTCCTTTTTGCCGTTTCTACTATTTCTTCAACAGAACGATCCAGCAATTTGTAGTCGTAAGCTCTGAGACGAATTCTAATCTTCTGGTCTTTCATTGGTCAAATAACCCTTTTCACTATTTCTATTCAATAACCTTACTCACGACGCCGGCGCCTACAGTTCTGCCACCCTCTCGAATTGCGAATCTTAACTGCTCTTCCATGGCGATGGGGGTAATCAACTCTATACTCATATTAACGTTATCCCCGGGCATAACCATTTCCACACCTTCAGGTAAGGTTGCCACACCAGTCACATCCGTTGTCCGGAAATAAAACTGCGGACGGTAACCGGAGAAAAACGGCGTATGGCGCCCACCTTCTTCTTTGGTCAGAACATAAACAGCTGCTTCAAATTTTGTATGCGGAGTAATGGATCCCGGTTTAGCGATAACCTGTCCTCTTTCCACTTCTTCGCGCTTAATACCTCTTAAAAGCAAGCCAACATCATCACCGGCGCGACCTTCGTCCAGAGTTTTACGGAACATTTCCACGCCGGTAACAACTGTTTTGAAGGTGGGACGTATACCGATAATTTCCACTTCTTCACCAACTTTGACAATGCCTCTGTCCACCCTTCCTGTAACGACCGTACCACGACCGGAGATTGTGAAAACATCACCGACCGGCATAAGGAATGGTTTATCGGTATCACGTTTGGGTTCGGGGATATAGGTATCAACTGCATCCATTAATTCCCAGATGGATTTGACATCGGGTGAATTTCCGTCTTCAGCTTCCAAAGCCTTCAGAGCCGATCCGCGGATAATGGGAATATCGTCGCCCGGGAATTCATATTGCGTTAAGAGTTCTCTTAATTCCAGCTCTACCAGATCAAGAAGCTCCGGATCATCAACCAGATCTACTTTATTAAGATAAACGACAATGTAAGGAACCTGAACCTGACGGGCAAGGAGGATATGCTCTCTGGTCTGCGGCATGGGGCCGTCAGAGGCGGCAACAACAAGAATAGTTCCATCCATATGGGCGGCGCCGGAGATCATGTTTTTAATATAGTCCGCGTGCCCCGGGCAATCGACATGTGCGTAATGTCTTTTTTCCGTCTCATACTCTACGTGAGCAATGTTGATTGTAACGCCTCTTTCTTTTTCTTCAGGAGCATTATCAATAGAATCGAAAGGCCGAAATTCCGCAAAGCCTTTTTTGGCCAAATGCTTGGTAATCGCTGCTGTTAATGTGGTTTTACCGTGATCTACGTGTCCGATGGTTCCAATATTTAAATGCGGTTTCGTTCTTTCAAATTTTTTCTTAGCCATATCAATATACCTCCTTAACTTTGAATGGTTGCTTCTCTTGTCGCCTAAGCAATATTCCCTTTCATTAATTAGTTAATTAATTAGAACTTATAATGAGCAAAAGCTTTATTTGCTTCAGCCATTTTATGCACACTTTCTTTTTTCTTAATCGAACCACCGCGATTATTGGCCGCATCAATTAATTCTCCAGCCAATTTTTCCCGCATTGTTTTTTCCGTACGATCCTGAGCATTTGTAATCAACCAACGAATTGCCAGTGCTGTACGCCTGGATGGCACAACTTCCGTCGGCACCTGATAAGTAGATCCACCAACTCGCCTTGACTTAACTTCGATAAGCGGCTTTACGTTGTTTAATGCTTTTTCAAAGAGTTCAACCGGTTGCTCTTTTACTTTCTTTTCAATAATGTCAAGAGCACCATAAAGAATACTTTCCGCCGTGCTCTTCTTTCCGCGTTTCAACAATGAATTGACAAACTTCGCAACCAGCTTGTTATTGTACTTCGGATCGGGCAAAACATCCCTTTTTTCTACTTCCCGTCTTCTTGGCATTTAACTATCTCCGTCTAACTAGGCTTTTTCGCACCGTACTTTGACCTGCCCTGTTTGCGATCAGCAACACCGACAGCATCAAGCGTACCTCTGATGATATGATACCTTACACCCGGCAAATCCTTAACTCTGCCTCCGCGTACCAGAACAACTGAATGCTCCTGCAAGTTGTGTCCGATACCCGGTATGTAAGAAGTAACTTCATAACCACTTGTAAGGCGAACTCTCGCTACTTTCCGCAAAGCCGAATTTGGCTTCTTCGGAGTCGTCGTATAAACCCGAACACATACACCGCGACGTTGAGGTGAACCTCCCAATGCAGGTGTATTTGTTTTCTTCTGCATTTTGTTTCTGCCTTTGCGAACCAATTGACTTATAGTCGGCATCTTTCCTCCCGATCTAGCTTTTCCTACTATTTTTCTCAGCCGCAGTAAAGCGTTGCTAACTATCAACTCAACGCTTATATGTCAAGCTTTTTCTCAGCCTTCTTTATTTTTCTTCAACATTCGTTTCAGTATCCTGCTCCTCGACCTTAATGCCCAGTTTCCTGTACATAACCAAACCGGTACCGGCAGGTATCAGACGCCCCATAATTACATTCTCTTTCAAGCCCCTCAGGTAATCAGTCTTCCCGGAAAGTGATGCTTCTGTAAGCACCCTTGTCGTCTCCTGGAACGAAGCGGCAGAAATAAAGCTCTGCGTGCTGAGCGATGCTTTGGTAATCCCCAAAAGCAAAGGCTCCCCAATTGCCGGACTGCCGCCTTGCGCTACAATCTTTTCATTTTCTTCCTGGAAGCGGTATCGTTCAACCTGCTCATCGGCTATGAACAAAGTATCGCCGGGATCGGTGACCCGCACCCTGCGCAGCATCTGGCGAACAATAACTTCCATATGCTTATCATTGATCTTAACACCCTGTAAACGATAGACTTCCTGCACTTCATCAACCAGGTACCTGGCTAGTTCCTTTTCACCTTTAATGGCCAATAAATCATGGGGATTATTCATACCATCCATTAAGGCGTCACCCGGAGTTACGCGGTCACCTTCCTGAACACTTATATGTTTACCCTTGGCAATCAGATACTCTTTTTCATCTCCAATTTCCGGTGTGACAATGATTTTACGTTTGCCTTTGGCGTCTTTTCCATAAGAGACAACACCGTCAATTTCACTGATAACAGCATAATCTTTGGGCTTGCGAGCTTCAAACAACTCGGCTACACGAGGCAAACCACCCGTGATATCCTTTGTTTTAGTAGTTTCGCGCGGAATCTTGGCAATAATGTCACCGGCGCGTACTTCATCTCCTTCAGAAACTACTATGTTGATTCCGATAGACAGAAGATAGCGAGCTGCGATATTTGTCCCCGCAATCTTAGCGGTCTTTCCTTTGCCGTCTTTAATTGAAACACGTGGCCTCAGATCTCCGCCTTTGAACTCGATGATAACTTTACGTGACAGACCGGTAACCTCATCCACCTGTTCCTGCATGGTTTTTCCTTCGATGATATCACCGAATTTAATTATTCCATCCACTTCCGCCAAAATTGGTATAGAAAACGGATCCCATTCCGCGATTAACTGGCCACGTTTGATTTTATTGTCATCTTCTACCTTTAAATGCGCACCATAGGGAACCGTATATTTTCCACGACTGCGTTGTTGTTCATCCAAAACGTGAACTTCACCATGTCGGTTCATAACAACAAAATCATTTTCTCTGGTTCTGACAGCATTTAAATTAACAAATTTGACAATTCCGTCATGACGGGCTTCCAACGTGGAATGCTCTTCAAATTTAGCAGTACCACCGATATGGAATGTTCTCATTGTCAACTGTGTACCAGGCTCGCCGATGGATTGAGCGGCTACAATACCTACTGCTTCACCGATATTCACCAGATGCCCGTGCCCCAGATCGCGTCCATAACACATGGCGCAAACACCATGTTTGGCCCGGCAGGACAAAACAGACCTGATATTAATATGTTCGATACCGGCACGATCAATTTTTTCCGCTAAGGCTTCATCAATGACTTCGTTTGCATGAACAATAATTTCATTGGTAAAAGGATCTTTTATTTCCTGCAGGGTAACTCTACCCAATACGCGCTCCCCGGCGGTTTCAATAATTTCTCCACCTTCCATCAATGCAGAAACATAAATCCCGTCCACTGTTTCACAATCCCGCTCCGTAATTATGCAGTCCTGTGCCACATCAACCAATCTTCTTGTCAGGTATCCGGAATTAGCCGTCTTTAAAGCTGTATCGGCAAGACCTTTACGGGCACCGTGAGTAGAAATAAAGTATTGCAGAACTGTTAAGCCTTCACGGAAGTTTGCTGTAATCGGCGTTTCAATAATCTCTCCGGACGGTTTAGCCATCAATCCGCGCATACCGGCTAACTGTCTTAACTGTTGACCGGATCCTCTGGCGCCGGAATCGGCCATCATGTAAATCGGGTTGAAGCTTTCAACTCTCCGTTTCTTGCCGTCGGCACCGGCTATTTCTTCCGTACTGATACCATTCACCATTTCGGTGGCAATTTTTTCGGTAGATTGCGCCCAAATATCGATAACTTTGTTGTAACGTTCACCATCGGTGATTAATCCATCCATGTACTGCTTCTGTATTTTCAGCACATCTTTTTCTGCCTGCAAAACAATGTTCTTTTTATTTTCCGGAATGAGCATATTACCTACGGCGAACGAAAGTCCGGAAATTGTCGCGTACTTAAATCCTAAATCCTTGAGCCGGTCCGCCAAAAGCACCGTGGTCTTATCACCGCACAGGCGGTAACAATGATCGATTAAATTAGCCAGTTCCTTTTTGTTCATCAATTTATTGATGGCATCGAAATCAATTTCCTGGGGAACTATTTCTGAAAGAACAATTCGTCCTACTGTAGTATCCTTTAATTCTGAATTGATCCGAACTTTAATCCTGGCATGTAAGTCGATAATACCTGCATCAAGAGCACAGCGCACTTCCCCCGGATCGGCAAAAATCATTCCTTCGCCTTTCACGCCGTTTTTCGCACGAGTCAGATAATAGATACCCAAAACAATGTCCTGGCTGGGAATAATAATCGGTTTCCCATTGGCGGGAGACAGAATATTGTTCGTCGACATCATCAGGACACGGCACTCTGTTTGCGCTTCAACGGATAGAGGAACATGGACAGCCATTTGATCGCCGTCGAAGTCAGCATTGAAAGCCGTACAAACCAGAGGATGTAAACGGATGGCCTTGCCTTCGATCAGCACCGGTTCAAAAGCCTGCATACCAAGACGATGCAGCGTTGGTGCGCGGTTCAGCATGACAGGGTATTCACGCACGACTTCATCCAAAGCATCCCATACTTCGGCTGTTTCCCTCTCTACCATTTTTTTTGCGCTTTTTACCGTAGTAACGTACCCTTTTTCCAACAAACGGTTGTAAACAAAAGGTTTAAAGAGCTCCAGCCCCATCTTTTTGGGCAAACCACACTGGTGAAGTCTTAAATCCGGGCCTACAGTAATAACTGAACGGCCGGAGTAGTCAACTCTCTTCCCCAGCAAGTTCTGGCGGAAACGGCCCTGCTTGCCTTTCAGCATATCGGACAGAGACCTGAGCGGCCTCTTATTAGTACCGGTTATGGCCCGGCCGCGGCGTCCATTATCAAAAAGAACATCCACAGCTTCCTGCAGCATTCTTTTTTCATTGCGGATAATAATTTCCGGAGCATTTAATTCCTGTAAACGCTTCAGGCGATTATTGCGGTTGATCACTCGTCTATATAAATCATTGAGATCCGATGTGGCAAAACGACCACCGTCAAGTGGAACCAGCGGACGTAAATCCGGCGGAATAACCGGAAGAACTGTAAGAATCATCCATTCCGCTTTATTTCCCGATTTGCGCAACGCTTCTACAACTTTCAGCCTTTTAATCAGTTTCTTTTTCTTTGTCTCCGAAACAACACTGACAATTTCGGTTCTTAATTCTTCATAAAGCTTTTCTAAATCAATTTCTTCCAAGAGTTGCCTTACCGCTTCAGCTCCGATTCCGGCAACAAAACCACCGTCTCCGTACTGCTCCGTGCAATCGCTGTACTCTTCATCGGTGAGCAGTTCTTTCTTTTTCAAGGGAGTATCTTTAGGATCGAGAACAATCCAAGACTCAAAATAAAGGACTTTTTCCAGTTCCTTTAAAGATAAATCCATGAGGTTGCCGATGCGGCTGGGAAGGCTTTTTAAAAACCAGATATGAGCAACAGGCGTTGCCAGCGTAATATGCCCCATTCTTTCGCGGCGGACCTTGGACTGAATAACTTCCACGCCGCACTTCTCGCAAACCACACCCCTGTGCTTCATCCGCTTATAACGGCCGCACAGGCATTCGTAATCTTTTACCGGTCCAAATATTTTAGCACAAAAAAGCCCATCTCTTTCCGGCTTAAATGTCCGGTAGTTGATTGTTTCCGGTTTCTTAACTTCACCATGCGACCAAGAAAGAATCTTCTCCGGCGAAGCAATAGAAATCTTTATGGCGTTGAATCTAACAGGGTTTTTTGGTTTTTCAAAATAGCTGAAAACTTCTTCCACAGCTTATTCTCCCGTACGATTAAAAACTTTAGTAAAACTTATGGGCCTATTATTGTTCTTCAATTAATTCCACGTCTAATCCGAGACTTTGCAGTTCTTTAACCAATACATTAAAGGATTCGGGTAAGCCCGGTTCAAACGCATGTTCACCCTTGACTATAGACTCGTAAATTCTTGTTCTGCCTGCCACATCATCCGATTTGACAGTTAAAAATTCCTGCAGGGTGTATGAAGCACCATAAGCTTCCATTGCCCATACTTCCATTTCGCCCAGCCTCTGTCCACCAAATTGAGCCTTACCACCCAAGGGTTGCTGGGTTACCAGTGAATACGGACCTATGGAACGAGCGTGAATTTTATTATCGACCAAGTGGTGCAGCTTCAACATGTAGATGATTCCGACCGTCACTTCCTGATCAAATGGCTCTCCAGTTCTTCCATCAAAAAGTACTGCCTGCCCCGATTGCGGTAATTCCCCCATCGTTAATAAGTCACGAATTTTGCTTTCCGGACAACCATCAAAAACGGGACTCGCCACAAGCATTCCTTTTTTCAGGCGTTCTACAAACTTTTTCGTATCCTCGGCGGACGCTTCATCAATGAATTTATCAAAATCGGGCGCCGAATAAGTTTTTTTCAGCTCACTCTTGATATGAGCAAGATTATTATTTCTTTCCAGAAGCTCATTTAAGCCTTCACCGATTGTTTTCGCTGCCCAGCCCAGGTGCGTTTCCAAAATTTGCCCTACGTTCATGCGCGAAGGTACGCCCAGCGGATTCAAAACGATATCAACTGTGGTGCCGTCGGCAAAGTAAGGCATATCCTCTTCGGGCAGGATTCTGGATAAAACGCCTTTATTACCATGACGTCCTGCCATTTTATCGCCAACAGAAAGCTTTCTTTTGATGGCGACATAAATTTTAACCATTTTGATAACACCCGGCGGAAGTTCATCACTGGCCTTGACTTTCTCCAGTTTTTCTTCATAATGAGCCTGAATGAAATCAATTTTTCTCTCCAAAGCAGAAAGCAAATTAATTAATTTTTCTTCAGAACCGTCATCTTCTGCAATGGTAATTTCTTTCCAGTAGGTAAAAGGTATAGCCGCCCATATTTCTTTTGTAATTTTATCACCCTTCTTGAGAAGGATTTTCTTCTTGATATCAGTGACTTTTCCTGCCGAAGTTTTTCCGACAACGAGTTTCGTAATATCTTTTCTAACTGTCTCAGCCAGGATGCGAAGCTCATCATCTCTATCTTTAGTCAACTGCTCAATTGCGGCTGCTTCAATTGCCTGGGAACGCAAATCTCTTTCCGCACCTTTGCGGGTAAATATCTTGACATCAACAATTGTACCTTCGACTCCCGGAGGCACACGCAGGGATGTATCTCGTACGTCACTCGCCTTTTCCCCGAAAATCGCGCGCAGAAGCTTTTCCTCGGCAGATAGTTGGGTTTCGCCTTTGGGAGTAATCTTACCGACGAGAATGTCACCCGGTTTAACCGAGACACCTATGCGGATAATACCGCTTTCATCGAGATCCCTTAGAGATTCTTCACCGACATTAGGAATATCTCTGGTTATTTCTTCCTTACCCAGCTTAGTATCGCGGGCCATTGTTTCAAATTCTTCAATATGAATGGATGTATAAACGTCTTCTCTGACAATCCGTTCACTTACCAGAATCGAGTCTTCGTAGTTGTATCCGCCCCAAGACATAAAGGCTACCATAACATTACGCCCAAGAGCCAGTTCACCATTGTCTGTAGCCGGTCCGTCAGCAAGAATTTCTTTTTTCTCCACGTGGTCGCCAACATCAACAATAGGCTTCTGGTTAAAACAAGTATCCTGATTGGAACGCTGATATTTAGACAGCGTATAAATATCCACTCCTGTATCGACGCCGTCTTCTTCAGGATTATCAGCTCTTACTATTATCCTCGAAGCATCAACACTTTCTACAACGCCAGCCCGGCGAGCGGACAGAACCGCTCCGGAATCACGGGCGACAATGGCCTCCATGCCTGTACCGACTACCGGTACTTCCGGGCACATTAACGGCACTGCCTGCCTCTGCATGTTTGATCCCATGAGGGCACGGTTGGCATCATCATGCTCCAGAAAAGGAATTAAAGCGGCTGCCACGGAAACAAGCTGATTCGGCGACACATCCATCAATTTAATATCTTCCGGCACAACGGAAATAAAATCATCTCCTTTTCTGACGGATATCAACTCCTCAACAAACTTGCCGCTGTTATCCAACTGGCAATCTGAAGGTGCAATGATTTGGTTTTCTTCCTCGATAGCCGTCATGAAGCGGATTTCATTGCCTACATGGCCATTGTCTACTATTTTATACGGTGTTTCAATGAATCCAAATTCGTTGACTCGAGCATAAGTACTCAAAGAAACTATCAAGCCGATATTCGGTCCTTCCGGAGTTTCCACGGGACAAATACGGCCATAGTGGGTGTTATGAACATCTCGTACTTCAAATCCCGCCCGTTCTCGCGTTAGCCCCCCGGGGCCCAATGCCGATAATCGACGCGTATGCGTAATTTCGGATAGAGGATTGGTCTGGTCCATAAACTGTGAAAGCTGGCTCGAGCCAAAAAACTCGTTAACTACGGCAGAAACCGGTTTTGCATTAATTAAGTCATGCGGCATCATTGTTTCGATGTCCTGCAGACTCATTTTTTCCTTAATGGCCCGCTCCATGCGGACCAAGCCAATACGATACTGGTTTTCAATAAGTTCTCCGACTGAACGCACACGGCGGTTTCCCAGATGATCGATATCATCAACGCTGCATTCCCCAACTCCATTTTTCAAATCAACAAGATATTTGACGGCTGCCAGAATATCTTCGTTGCGTAAAACTGTAACCGTTGTAGGTACATGCAAACGCAATTTATAATTCATTTTTGCGCGGCCGACATCCGATAAATCGTAAGTTTCCGATTCAAAGAAAAGGCTTTTGAAGAATTTTGTGGCTGTTTCCGGAGTAGGCGGATTGCTTGGACGCAACCGGCGATATATCTCTAAAATTGCATCTTCGGCGGTATCAATTTTATCCATGAGCAATGTATCACGGATGGAAACATTATCCAAATCTTCATCCAACCGGATAAAATTCAATTCAGAGATGCCTTTTTCTTGAGCAATTTCAAAACCATTGGACGGCAATTCTTCGTTACAACGGAAAATAATCTCCCCTGTTTTCGGGTCGCAAATATCAGAAGAAAGAACCTTCCCTGCAAGATCAACTTCGTTTACCGGAATATGTTTTACGCCCGCATCAATTACTTTTTTCAAAAGGGGCCGGGTAAACTTGCGCCCCTTCTTGACGACAACTTCTGCGCTGTTCGGATCAATAATATCTTCCGGCGCTTTTTGACCAAGCAAAGATTCATCTATTGTAACATAAAGCTTTTCACCCTCGATGTTTATCTTTTCAATATTGTAAAAATAATTCAGAATAAATTCCGTCGAATTGCCCATCGCCTTGAGCAATATGGTTACGGGCATTTTTCGACGGCGATCAATCCGCATGTAGAGGAGATCCTTGGAATCAAATTCCAGATCCAACCAGGAACCTCTAATAGGAATGACCCGTGCCGAATAAATCAATTTACCACTGGCAACGGTCTTACCTTTGTCGTGATCGAAGAAGATGCCGGGCGAGCGGTGTAATTGGCTGACTATTACCCGCTCTGTTCCGTTGACAATAAATGTTCCATTTTCAGTCATCAACGGAATTTCGCCAAAGTAAATTTCCTGCTCTTTAATATCGCGTATCGGCTTTGTTTCATTCGATTCACGACTGATCTTGCCGTCAGCAAGACGATCTGTATCGAAAACAACGAGCCTGACAACAATTTTTAAAGGAGCGGCGTAGGTCATTCCTTTTTGAATGCACTCTCTTACATCGTACCGGATATCGCCAATTTTATAACTGACAAACTCCAAAGAGCATTTTCCACTGAAATCCGAGATAGGGAAAACACTCGTAAAAGCACTTTGCAAACCGATGTTGGTCCTTTTAACCGGCGGCAAATCCTTTTGCAGGAATTTCTCGTATGATCGTGTTTGGATCTCTATTAAATTGGGTATATCCAGCGCTTTTTTTACCTGGCCATAGTTTCTTCTAAAATTGCCCATAACATCCTTAAAATAATATATTTTAAATTATATTATTTAATTTCTACTGTTCCACCAACTTCTTCAATTTTCTTCTTAATATCTGCAGCTTCGTCTTTGGAAACGGCTTCTTTGATCGGTTTGGGTACACCTTCCACCAAATCTTTGGCTTCTTTCAAACCTAAACCGGTAATAGCCCGGACGACTTTGATTACCTGAATCTTTTCTGCACCAAAGCCGGTGAGAATAGCGTTAAATTCAGTCTGCTCTTCTACCGGAGCGGCGGCGGCTGCTCCGGGGGCTGCTGCTGCCATCATCACGGGAGCCGCAGCGGAAACACCGAATTTTTCTTCCAATTCTTTAACCAGAGCGGAAAGCTCTAATACAGTCATATTTTCAATGAATTTTACTACATCTTCTTTCGTAATCTGATCTGCCATATCCTTATACCTTTCTGTATGTTTTGTTAATTTGTGGTTTGTTGCTTATCACAATAAGCATTGAGCACTTGAACAAAATTTCTTGGCACGCCGCTCAACACTGTAACCAGTGATGTCGGTACCGCAGCCATAACAGAAACCAATCTCCCAAGCAAAACTTCTCTGCTGGGCAGCTCCGCCAGGCTCGTAATATCACTCTTGTCCAGTAATTTACCATCCAGTACGCCGACCTTGATTTCCAATTCCGGATTTTTTTTGGCGAAATCAATAAGAGCTTTTGTCGGTTCTACCGGATCTTTGTAACTTAAAACAACAGCGATAGGCCATTTGAAATGATCGGCAAGTATACTGAATGCTGTATCTTTCGCAGCAATATTCAGAAGGGTGTTTTTCACAACTTTCAGTTCAGCATTTGACTTGCGCAGTGCTCTTCTCAGAGTTTCCATCTTTTCGACATTTATCTTGCTGAAACTGGTTAAAATGCCGAGATTGGCCTCTTTGAGTTTTACCTGCAGTTCGGATACAACTTGCTCTTTCGTTCTCCGATCCAAATATATCAGCCTCCTTTCAATGATTTTTCATTATTACGAGGCCGGAGAATATAGCCACATACAGAATAAAAAAACGGCAATCCTATCTTCAATCCGATGCCCGTTTTCCAAAAATTGTCTACCTCAATAATACAAAGCAACTCTTTTTATAATACGAGTCTCGGCAGGCCTTAACGTTTAAACTTCTGTACCTGCTATCTTCGACCTTTTATCTTAATTATATATTAACTTCTGTGCATTAAGCGTTCTTAATATCAAGAGGATCAATTTTCACGCCGGCACCCATTGTACTGGAAAGGGCAATACTTTTAATATAAGTCCCTTTGCTTGCCGCCGGTTTTAATTTGATAATAGTCTCAAGCAACGCCATAATATTTTCTTTTAACTTCTCTGCTCCAAAAGAAACTTTCCCGACGGGAGAATGTACAATTCCGGCTTTCTCCACACGGAATTCAACTTTACCGGCTTTAAGTTCCTTTACGGCGTTGGCTACTTCAAAAGTTACCGTACCGACTTTCGGATTGGGCATCAAGCCCCGGGGACCTAAAATCTTACCGATTTTGCCTACCGCTCCCATCATGTCGGGTGTAGCAACTACTCGATCGAATTCAAACCAGCCGCCTTTTATCTTTTCGATAATCTCGTCATTTCCTACTAAATCGGCACCGGCATCGAGGGCTTCCTTTTCCTTTTCACCTTTGGCAAAAACCAGAACTTTCACTGTTTTACCCAAACCATTAGGCAAAACAACGCTTCCCCTGACCATTTGATCGGCATGGGCGGGATTAACTCCCAGACGGACAGCGGCTTCCACCGTCTCATCAAATTTGGCATCTGCCATTGATACAACCATTTCCGCAGCCTCTTGAA
Source organism: Smithella sp. (assembly GCA_039679325.1). GTDB lineage: Bacteria > Desulfobacterota > Syntrophia > Syntrophales > Smithellaceae > MVRV01. The sequence continues at coordinate 422 of JBDKVD010000287.1, read as the reverse complement.
GCGTGTAACGCTTAGTCGGCTCAACCTTTGCTTTTGCTGCTAATATGCGCTTGCCTCTTCTTAACATGATCAAACCTCATTTAATTAACTTACAACTTCAATTCCCATCGACCTAGCCGTACCGGCAATTATTTTGACGGCGCCTTCTATATTTACAGCATTCAAATCATTAAATTTTAATTCAGCAATTTCCTGCACTTGCTTAGCCGTAACGGTTCCTACTTTTTCTCTCTTCGGATCACTTGCTCCCTTGGCAATTTTTGCCGCTTGCTTAAGCAACACGGAAGCCGGCGGCGTTTTGGTAATAAAGGTAAAAGACCTGTCGGCATAAACAGTAATTACAACGGGGACAATCATTCCTTCCTGTTTTTGCGTCAAGGCATTATATGCCTTACAAAACTCCATAATATTGACGCCGTGCT
>JBDKVD010000286.1:0-2345 GCA_039679325.1 Smithella sp. | reverse complement strand
GGAAAACAAATCCGGATACCAGAATATACATCAAAACTGCAGACAGTGAAGCAGCTATGAACATGGTTTTGGACAACGAAGTCGAAATCGGTTGCATCGGCAAGAAGCCTCTGAACAATAAACTTGTGGCAGAGCCGCTGTGGAAAGACCGTCTTGTTCTGGTTGTGCCCAAGTCTCATCCCTGGCGAAAAAAGAAGTCGGTTACATTAACTGAATTATTAAACGAACCGTTTGTTGTCAGAGAAAGAGGTTCGGCAACTCGGGAATCTTTTGAATCGTTTTTAAAAAAAGAAAAATCATTAAGTCTTTCTCAATTTAATATTTGCGGCGCTCTGGGAAGTTCCGAGGCGGTAAAGGAAGCGGTAATTGCAGGGCTGGGAGTATCCGTCATTTCCATTTACGCTGTTTCGCGGGAGTTGGCTTCGGGATTCCTTTTTGAAGTTCCTCTTCAGGGATTCTCACTGGAAAGGAACTTTTATTTAATTTATAAACGCCAATTTGATTTCCGGCCGTTTCATAAAACATTCATTGATTTTATCAAGCAGTATAATCCTCTTGATCCAGCCTGAAAAACAGCAGACATAAAAATTAACTGCGGCGCCATCTTCGGGAAAAGGTTTTTGCAGTTCTTTTTCAATTGCCAAGATTTCATTGACATGTTTTTATGTTCTTCTTATACTTCACACAATTTCTGTAATTATTTTAGAGGAAAAAATGGAAGAAAAAAAGGGTATTCGTTTAACACAAACAGTACAGAGCGCCGGTTGAGCCTGTAAGATAGGTCCGGGGGACTTGTCCGATATTATGCATGATTTGCCGCTGATTCAGGATCCGAATCTGTTGACCGGATTCGAGCATGCGGAAGACGCGGGGGTGTATAAACTTTCCGCCGATCTTGCTATTGTTCAAACAGTTGATTTTTTTACCCCCACTGTCGACGATCCCTTTGTTTTCGGTCAGATTGCCGCCACCAACGCTCTCAACGATATTTATGCCATGGGTGCAAAACCTTTAACAGCCATGAATATCGTCTGCTTCCCGATAAAGACAATGCAGAAAAGCGTCTTGCGGGAAGTACTGCTCGGCGGATTGGATAAAATGCACGAAGCCGGAGTATTGCTTATCGGCGGTCACAGCGTTGAAGACAACGAGATCAAATACGGCCTTTCCGTAACGGGCGTCATTCATCCGGATAAGGTCTTGTATAATCGAGGGGCAAGGGTGGGCGATAAATTGATTTTAACAAAGCCTTTGGGTACAGGAATTATCAGCACCGCCATAAAGGCCGACGAAGCCTCTCCGGAACAGATAAATCAGGTAATCCGCTCTATGACGGGTCTTAACAAAACAGCCTGTGAGATAATGATTGCCGAAGGTGACGCTCATGCCTGCACCGATATAACAGGTTTTGGTTTTTTGGGACACGCCTGCGAAATTATTGAAGGCGGCGATGTCGGCCTGCGCGTTAATTCGGCAACGATCCCGGTTTTTGCAGGAGTGCGCGACTTGATGGAAACGGGTTTTGTTCCCGGCGGTCTTTACCGCAATAAAAATTTCCGCATCAATCAAGTCGAAAAAGAACAGACCTGTCCGGACTGGATTTTTGATCTTCTTTTCGATCCGCAGACTGCGGGAGGATTGTTTTTCAGTCTGCCCGGCGACAAGGCACAAAAGGTTGTAGAGAAAATGTTGGGTTCAGGAATTGGCGAAGCCGCTGTTGTCGGTGATGTTGTTGCTGATCATCCCGGTAAAATTATTGTTTATTGACGGCGTCGTAAAATGGCCGGATGCTGCGTTGCGCATCATCCCTCGTCACTGCAGCGTACGTTAAGTACTCCTCATTCCTCAGGATTCGCGCGCCTTGCCTGCAGCCATTTTACGACGCCGTCTTCAATAAGGGAGATTAATCATGGATGATGTAAAAAAAGAACTCTTAAAAAAACTGCCTAAAATCGACGAAGTTCTTCTGATACTGGAAAAGCACAATATTTATAATCTGGCGCCTCGCTACCTTGTTAAAGCAACCTGCCGGAAAGTTGTACAGGATTTAAGAGAAAAAATTGTAAATGCCAAAAAAATGCAACCGGCGGAATCCTGTCCCGATGCTGCAATGGTCGCCCGTGAGGTGGAATCATCAATTAAAGGATTATACAGCTACAGTTTGCGAAGGCTCGTCAATGCCACCGGCGTTATCCTGCATACCAACCTTGGCCGCGCACCTCTTTGTCCGGAAGCCCTGGAAAGAATCACGGAAGTAGGCAGAGGCTATTCCAATCTGGAATTTGATTTAGCCAAAGGTGAACGTGGTCAACGTTATGATCATGTGAGTTCGTTAATATGTGCTC
>JBDKVD010000285.1:0-24579 GCA_039679325.1 Smithella sp. | reverse complement strand
GAAGTCAGGAGAGAATTGTACAGTTTTTAGGCTTCATAAACAAATCAGTTACTCCAGGATTGCTTTTAATAAATAAATGGTGCCGAAGGCCGGACTTGAACCGGCACGGGAGGTCCCACTACCCCCTCAAGATAGCGTGTCTACCAGATTCCACCACTTCGGCTTGCCACAAATAATTAACTTCATCCAATTGGTTTTCACAAAACTAATTCTGACTTTATGAAGCCTGATTAAAGAATTGTCAATATCAAAAGAGCTTTTACTATTTTTTTATTTTTTCCCCGGTGCTGCTGGAATTGCCGTCGGTTGTTTTGCTGGGTCCGGAATAGCTGCCGGAGTTGCTGCATTCGGAGTTGGCGCCGCAGGCACCACAGGTATAGCCTGCTTGGTCACCGGTACCGGGGAGCGCTCAAAAAGTGAAGATCCCTTGCGCGATGCATTGTAGGTCAGGGTCAGGGACGTAATCATAAAAATTATTGCTACCGCCGCAGTCAGCTTACCTAAAAAAGTGCCGGCTCCTGAGGAACCAAAAACGGTCTGGCTCGACCCGCCGAAAGCAGCCCCCATGTTAGCTCCTTTACCTGCCTGCAAAAGAACAACCAGAACCAGAACTAAACTTACCAAAATATGCAGAATTATTACAAAAGTATACATCTATAATCCTTGTCAATCAAAATTAATTATTGCTAAAAACGAAGCCAGGTCAAGGCTGGCCGAACCGACCAACACGCCGTTTATTTCCCGCTCTGCCATCAAGGATCCGATATTAGCGGCAGTAACGCTGCCGCCGTATATTATCGATATACTCTCGGCTTCTTTTTCTCCGTACATTTCACTCAATAAGTTGCGGATAAATAAGTGAATTTCCTGAGCTTGCCCGGGTGTTGCCGTCCTACCGGTACCGATCGCCCAAACCGGTTCGTAAGCTATTACGATTTTTTGTATATCATTGGCAGGAACATTATTCAATCCTTCTTTTAACTGTTTAGTAAGAATTGCAAGCGTTGTTCCTGCTTCTCTTTCCTCGAGTATTTCACCTATGCAAAAAATCGGCAGTAATCCGTAATTAAGGGCAGCAATTATTTTAGCATTGATGAACGCATTGTCTTCACCATAAAGTCGGCGGCGTTCCGAATGGCCTATTATACAGTACCGGCAACCCGCATCTAAAATCATTTCAGCGGAAATCTCGCCCGTAAAAGCTCCTGCGGCAGCCGGATTCATATTTTGCGCCGCAAGGCATATATTGGAATGCTTGAGTTCCGCAGCCAGTGCAGTGATACTCGTAAAAGGTGGTGCAATTACAACATACGCCTCAACCGGTTTTTGTAAAAGAGCGTTCTTAAGCCCGCGGACAAATTCCACAGCCTGTCCGATGGTTTTATTCATTTTCCAGTTGGCGGCGATGACGGTCCTGGCCATTGTGGTTTTTATCCTTGATATCCTCTGCCGGCAATATAAACAGCTAAATCACGTAATCTGCAGGCATAACCGCCCTCATTATCGTACCAGGCAAATACTTTCACCAGTTTCTCGCCGACGACCTGGGTCAGGAGTGAATCCACAATGGAAGAATAAGGACTGCTGGTAAAATCTATGGATACAAGCTCCTCTTCGCTATAGTCTAAAATGCCTTTCAATCTATTTTCAGCAGCTTCTTTAAAGGCGCTATTGACTTCTTCAACTGTTACCGGCCTGGAAACCTCAACCGACAGGTCAACAAGAGAAACATTCGGCGTCGGTACGCGCAATGCTATACCTTCCAGTTTTCCTTTGAGATCGGGGATTACTTCACCGATAGCGCTTGCCGCTCCGGTGGAAGTAGGAACTATACTCAGGGCGGCCGCCCGGCCACGCCTTAAATCTTTGTGGGAACCATCCAATAAACGTTGATCCATTGTATAGGAATGAACTGTTGTCATCAGACCTTTTACTATGCCGAATTTTTCGTGAAGGACTTTGGCAACCGGCCCCAGGCAGTTGGTTGTACACGAAGCGTTGGAGATGACATGATGCTTCGCCGGATCATAAGTGTCTTCATTGACACCCATGACGAAAGTGCCGTCAACACCTTTACCGGGAACGGCTAAAATAACTTTTTTTGCACCTGCTGCAATATGAGCGGCCAGCTCCGCGCCTTTGCGGAATTTTCCGGTTGATTCGATAACGATATCAACACCCAATGCCTTCCAGGGCAAATCAGCCAGATTGGAAAACTGGGTTATGGCAATCTTTTTGCCATTGACAATTATGTTATCCTTATCAGCACCAACATCGGCCTGAATTTTGCCATGAACGGAATCATATTTAAGCAGATGAGCCAGTGTTTCGGCTTTCGCCCGCGAATTAACGGCGACAATCTCAATGTCCGGATAATCGAGGCAAGCACGGATCATATAGCGGCCCACGCGTCCAAAACCATTAATTGCTATTTTTATTGCCATTTTCTACCTCCAGATTGTTTACTGACAAACAACCTTAATTTTTCCAAAACCGCAGAATAATAACTAAACAAATCATACTCGTCAATGTTTTTCTTTAGCATTTTTCTTTAACGGCTGGTCTTAACGCCAACCCTTTCACAATATTTAAAGACGGGGCAGCGGCTGCAAAGAGGTGAGACAGGTTTACATGTTTTGCGGCCGAAGGCGACCATAATTGTATTATAAATTATCCAGTGGCGGCGGGGCAGCTTTTCCCGCAAGGCATACTCCGTCTTTTCCGGGGTTTTTGTTTTTACATAACCCAGCCGGTTGGAAATTCGGTGAACGTGTGTGTCCACACAAATGGCTTCTTTCCCATAAGCAAGAGCAATAACCAGATTCGCAGTTTTTCGCCCTACCCCTTTAACACTAACTAAATCGTCAAGGTTATCCGGAACTTTAGAGGAAAATCTTTCTATCAGCTCCCGGCAGACATGGTGAATCGTGCTTGCTTTAACATTATAAAAACCTACCGGATAAATTGCTTCGGCGATTTTGGCCGATGGTATTTGCAGCATTTCCTGCGGTGTTGCGGCCAGTTGAAAAAGCCTCTCCGTGGCTGCCGCCGTCACTTCATCTTTTGTCCGCAAGCTTAAAAGTGTGGAAATTAAAATAACGAAGGGATCATACTGGTTTTCCGCCAGATGAGAAACAATGGGCATAGTGCCCACGGACAGCTCTTTCTGCAAAATTTTTACAACATCATTAATGTTTGAATCCTGCATAAACTAAGTTTGATGACCTCGTAAAAAGCTCCAGAGGCAAGGCGCACAAATTCCGAGGAGTGAGGCGTACTTTCTTGCGTACGCCGCAATGACGAGGAATGCAGTGCAACGAAGCATATGGACTTTTTACGAGGCCATCAGTTGTAGCCTTCTTCGTACGCCAGCATATCCAAATGCAGCGTAGCAATATCCTCAACATCAAGATTTATTTCTTCGACTGACTTGGAGAGTTCAACTGTTTTAATGTATCGGCGGCATTTGTTGCATACATCAACATGATACCGTTCTTCTCCTTCCACGGCAAAATAAGCCAGAGAATGCTGCTCTTCATTACCGCAGAAGGGACATTTTATCCGCCGGAAATTCCATTTGTGACCGCATTGATGGCAAAACAGATAGCGCTTGCCATCTTCTTTTTCTCTAACTTCACCGATTTTCGGCTCCTTACCGCAGATGGGACAGTAACCCTCTGTCCAACCGAATTGGGAAACAATTTTACCATATTTTTCGGCAATATATTCCAACTCCGGCCTTAAGCTTTCCTCAACAAATAAATCGATCAGATCCAGATAATCTTCGGCATCCTCAAGGCTTTTCCTGTTTTCAACTTCTGCTTCCTCTTCAACACGGTCAAACGATGCTTTAATCAGTTTTTCCCAGTCAAATTCTTTATTCCTGACGATTTCCATAATATTGTTGGCATCATGGGGCATTTTCCTTTCCGCAATTGAAATCAGTGAATTAAAATATTCCCGCGGACGCGTTAAATCAAAATTTCCCCCTTTAAAATCGATCAAAGGAAGTCCGCCTTTCATTTTCTGGGCAATGATATTTTCATCGACCGAAAAGATAGAACCTTTCATGTTTTTGCGGTATTCTTCCCGCGCAATTAAAATTTCTCCTAAAATATCCAATATTTCATTGCATTGAGGATTTGTTATTTTATAATTCTCAATTGTTTGCAAAGACTTACGTAATGTTGAAACCATTTTATACACTCCTTCTTTCAATTTGTCCTGCCTAAGCGCCTGTCATGTTAACAACCGGTTACTATCAGACCATCAACTGCTGATCTAATGCTATGCTGTCCACTGAATCAGGTTTATGGGTGCTGAATCTCAGCCGCTGCTATATCGATTATCGTCTTACATGTAAAGAAAATAAAACCCTCATCTTGGGGACGAGGGTTTTGCAGCAGAAAATCTTTACCTTCTCTGAATTATTTGCCAAAACAATCAGGCGCGGTACCTTTAAAATGGAACATCATCCGGCCCATTTCCCGCTCCTGCATTTCCCGCATCGGAATAAGGTCCCTCTGATTTTGCCTGACCTTTAGAATCCAGCATTTTCATGTCATTGGCGACAATTTCCGTGGTCTGACGCTTCACGCCTTCCTTGTCCTCCCAGGAACGGGTTTGAATTTTTCCTTCAATGTAGATGAGCTTTCCCTTGACCAGGTAATTGCCGCATATTTCAGCCAATTTTCGGTAAGTTACAATCCGGTGCCATTCGGTCTTCTGAACTTTTTCTCCGTTTTTATCCTTATAGCTTTCGTCGGTGGCCAGAGTGAAATTTGTAACCATTGCTCCGTCCGGGGTGTAGCGCACTTCCGGATCCTTACCCAGCCTGCCAATCAATATTACCTTGTTTACCATTTTTCCCCCTGTCGATTAAGTCTGAGCCATAATACATAACATGATCCCTTGAGGCAAATTAATTTTGCGATACGGCGCCGTTTTCTCCTTCATTGCGCCTTCAGCCGGCACGACAATCATGCTTGACTAATCAGCAAAAAAAATATATCCAGATTAACTTTTTAAAAAGTGGAGAAATTATGGAAGATAGTGATCTTTTAAAGGTTCGTCTGGAAAAAATCGCAGCATTGAAAGCAGCCGGGGTTGATTTGTACCCTAACGATATCAAGCCTCAAAATACAACAAGTGACATTTTTTCTCAGTATGGTAACGCCGACAGCGACACCCTCACACAGCTTGGCCCCAAATTTTCCATTGCCGGCAGACTCATGGCCATGCGCAATTTCGGCAAAGCCGCGTTCATAAAAATTCAGGACCGGAAAGGCCAGATACAGTGCTATGTTGCTAAAAACATATTAAGCGAAGACGCCTATTTTGTCTTTAAAAAGCTGGATATAGGTGACATTATTTATATTGCGGGGAAGCTCTTTCGTACCAAAACCAATGAATTGACCATTGAGGCGGATGAGTTGCGTCTTTTATCCAAGGCCATTCGCCCTCTTCCGGAGAAATGGCATGGTCTGACGGATATCGAAATTCGCTACCGGCAACGGCATCTGGATTTAATTTCCAACCCGGAAGTGAAAGAAACTTTTTACCGTCGCAGTCGAATTATACACCTTATCCGCCAGTTTATGGATCGCCACGATTTTCTGGAAGTAGAAACCCCCATGATGCAGCCGCGTGCCGGCGGCGCTGCGGCCCGCCCATTTAAAACGCATCATAACGCGCTCAACATTAATTTATTTCTCCGGATCGCGCCGGAACTTTATTTAAAACGTTTAGTTACCGGCGGCATGGAAAGAGTTTATGAAATCAACCGGAACTTCCGCAACGAAGGCATCGATACCTTTCATAATCCTGAATTTACAATGATGGAGTTTTACTGGGCATATGCCACTTATGAAGATTTAATGTCTTTCACGGAAGAATTGTTTGCCGATATAGCCCAACACATTTTTGGCGAATTAAAATTTACCTACCAGGGAACGGAAATTGACATGACACCGCCTTGGAGGCGTCTTTCTGTGATGGACGCCCTTGTGCAGATCGCGGGAATGGATCCGGAAGCGCTCAATGACAAAAAACAAGCTCTGGAATTTGCCGGAAGATTAGACTGCGAAGTTAAAGAAAGCGACCCGTTAGGCAAAACATTGATGGCTATTTTTGATGAGGTTGTGGAGAAAAAACTTATTCAACCGACTTTCGTCACCCATTACCCGGTGGACGTATCTCCCCTCTCGCGCCGGTCAAATACCCAACCCGATCTTGTCGACCGTTTTGAGCTTTACATTTCCGGCCGGGAATTTGCCAACGCCTTCTCCGAGTTGAATGATCCCGCCGATCAGAGAGACCGTTTCCTCGAACAATTAAAAGAAAGGGAAGCAGGTAATGATGAAGCTCATGAAATGGATGAGGATTACATTCATACCCTGGAATATGCAATGCCGCCTACTGCAGGCGAAGGTATCGGCATCGATCGCCTGGTTATGCTCTTTACCGATTCCGCTTCCATCCGAGATGTCATTTTGTTCCCCCTGCTGAAGGACAAGACAGGAACAAAAGACAATAGTAAGTAACAATTCCCTGCTTAGCGCTGCATCCGTTTAGGATATTTATTGCCATGTCATATGAGTTTTTCATCAGCAAACGTTATTTAAGAGCAAAACGGAAACAAGTATTTGTTTCGATTATTACTTTTATATCTATTTTCGGTATCCTTCTGGGAGTTGCAGCCTTAATTATCGTACTGGCCGTTATGAACGGTTTCGAAGCAGACCTGCGCACAAAAATCCTGGGCATTAAATCACATATTGAATTAACAACGGATTTTGCCGGACCAATGAAAGACTATGAAAAAGTCCGCGAACGGATCGCCGACACCCCGGGTGTCGTGGCTTCCACTCCTTTTATATATAGCCAGGCGATGATTCGTAATAACAATGGCGTTACCGGAGTAATCATCAGGGGGCTGGATACTGCCAGCGCCTTTAAAGTCATTAACCTGGGCAAAATCCGGGAAGGCAACATCGAGTATTTAAATAAGCTGCCGGCTGATTTGCCAAACCGTTATAAAGATGACGATGCCGGGACCGAGGGAATCGTCATCGGCAAAGAAATGGCCAAAAACCTGGGCATTTTTCTTTACGATCCGGTTACAATTATTTCGCCGGTAGGTGTTTCTACACCAATGGGCATGATGCCCCGTATGAAGAAAGTAATAGTTGTGGGTATTTTCGAGTCCGGTTTTTATGAATATGACGCCACCCTGGCCTACTTATCATTAAAGAGCAGCCAGAATTTTTTGCAAATGGGCGATGCGGTTACGGGCATCGACATCAAAGTTGATGATATTTACAAAGCGGACAAGATTGCCAAGGTTATTCAAAGCAAACTGGGGTTCCCCTACTGGGCGAATAACTGGATGCAGATGAATAAAAACCTTTTTTCCGCTTTAAAGCTGGAAAAAAGGGTGATGTTCATAATACTGAGCTTGATTGTTCTTGTTGCGGCTTTCAATATCATCAGTGCGTTGATCATGGTTGTTATGGAAAAAAATAAGGACATCGCCATTCTGAAATCGATGGGTGCGACGTCACGCAGCATTATGAAAATTTTCGTCTATCAGGGACTTATTGTAGGAATTATCGGCACGGCGCTGGGTTGCGCTGCAGGTCTGGCGGTGGCTTTAAATCTGCAAAAAGTTTCTCAATTTGTAGAAAAGATGTTTCATTTCAAAATCCTGCCCGGCGATGTTTATTATTTAAGTGAATTGCCCTCACAGGTTAATTACAGCGATGTGGGTATAATTATCATCGGCACACTATTTGTTTGTTTAATATCAACAATTTATCCTTCCTGGAAAGCTTCCCGGCTCGATCCCGCCGAAGCTTTGCGATATGAATAAAACAGTCTGGGAAATGCGAAAGAAATGATCCGACTCGAAAACTTGTCCAAAACATTTATTAAAGACAAAAACAAAATTGAAGTTTTGCGCGGTCTTGATCTGGAAATAAAAAAAGGTGATTCCCTGGCTGTCCTCGGCGCCTCCGGAGCCGGGAAAAGTACATTAATCCATATCCTGGGAACATTGGATCATCCGACGGAGGGGCGTCTTTTAATCAATGAAGTCAATGTGTTTGAGTGGGGAGAAAAGAAAATAGCTCTGTTTCGCAATTCAATGATCGGTTTCGTTTTTCAATTTAACAATTTACTGCCGGAATTTGATGCCCTGGAAAACACCATGCTGCCAGCTTTAATTGGCGGCAAAAGCAGGAAAGAGGCGCAGCAAAAAGCTCTGCAACTGCTTACCGAAGTGGGACTGGAGCACAGGATCCGTCATAAACCGGGGGAACTGTCGGGCGGGGAGCAGCAGCGGGTAGCAATTGCGAGGGCGCTGGTGATGGACCCGGAAATATTGCTTGCTGATGAACCTACAGGAAACCTTGACACGGAAACAGGAAAAAAGATAGAAGATATTCTGATTAATTTAAATAAAGAAAAAAAGATTACACTGGTAGTAGTAACTCATAATCAATTACTTTCTGAAAGGATGTCGGGACGAATCGGCCTGCGTGATGGGAAAATATATGATTACAAATAAAATTATATACAAAGCATGTCTGACGCTTCTTTTTCTGGTATTTGTTTCAGCGACACAAGTCTCCGCCCAGGGAATAAAAAAAATCGCCGTTATGCCGTTTGAAATCTACAGCAAGGCGGATAGTGCGACGACGAGAAGCAACCTTCTGCAGCAATTGACAGTCGAATTAAAAAAGGAAAAATTGATTCAAATACTGCCGACGGACGAGCTACTTTCCGGCACCGCAAAAATCACCGAGCAATCCGCTCTTGCCACCGGGAAGTCTCTCGGAGCCGATTTTATCATCATGGGAAGTATGACTCAATTCGGTGAATCTGTAAGCATGGATGCCAAAATAATAAATATCCGTACGTCAGCTGTCTTACCGGCTATCTCTATTCAGGACAGAGGATTGACTGACATTGCTCCGCTGGTATCCAGATTAAAAACGGAAATTCTTGTCCGTACCGGTTTAGTGCAAAAAATAGCGAAAATTGAAATCAAGGGAAACCGCAAAATTGAATCTCTGGTAATCACCCAGCAAATAAAGAGTCAAACAGGCAAACCTTTTGTTGAAGCCGACATCACTTCCGATATCAAAACAATCTTTAAAATGGGATTTTTCCTGGATGTATCAGCGGAAGTAACGGAAATTACTGAAGGCAAAGTAATTACCTTTATTGTTCAGGAAAAAGGATTGGTATCAGATATCCAGATTAAAGGCAATAAAGCTTTAAGCAAAGACGACATCACCGATGCCCTGACGATCAAAACCAGACAAATATTAAATCAGGAAAAAATTAAAGCGGACATAGAAAAACTTAAAGCTCTCTATGCCAGCAAAGGATACTACAACGCCGAAATATCGGATAGAGTGGAAAAAGATGGAGAAAAAGATTTCCGGATCATCCTGGATATCAAGGAAAACGACCGGATTTATATTCGGTCCATAACCTTTGAAGGTAATGAGGCCTACACGGCAAAAGAGCTTAAAAACATGATGGCCACTAATGAATACGGTCTTTTGCATTTTTTCACCGATTCCGGCCTGCTCAAGCAGGATCAGCTGAAACTGGATATAAGCAAATTAACCGCTTATTACTATAACAACGGTTTTATCAATGCTCAAATAGGAGAACCGGAAATAACCCATGATAAAAAAGGAATTTATATTAAAATCAAAATCAGGGAAGGAAAGCGGTTTAAAATAGGTAAAGTGGAAATATCCGGTGATCTATTGGACAAGCCAAAAGCGGAAATGCTGAAAGCCATCAATACTAAAGAGGGCAATAATTATGACCGCGAGGCAATCGTTAAGGATTTGGATATATTAGCTCAGTTTTATACCGAGAAAGGATATGCCGATACCGATGTTAATCCTAAAATCGACATCAAAGAGAAAGAACAATTGGTTGACATCGACTTCAATATCACCAAAGGAGGATTAGTCTATTTCAACCGCATCACCATCACCGGAAACACTTCCACCCGGGACAAAGTTATTCGCCGTCAACTGGAAGTAGCTGAGAAGGATCTTTATTCCAGTACTAAACTGAAAACAAGCTATGCCAATTTAAACCGGTTACGCTATTTTGAAGAAATTGATTTCAAACCAGAAAAAGGACCGGATAAAAGCCTCATGGACGTCAATATCCGGGTAAAAGAAAAAAATACCGGCATGTTCATGGTAGGAGCCGGTTACAGTGCTACTGATAAGGCTATTGTCATGGCGCAAATTTCCCAGCAGAATTTTCTGGGTAGAGGACAGACTTTAAGTCTCAAAGCATCTCTTGGTTCAACAACCAACATGTATGAATTATCTTTTATAGAACCCTGGCTTTTCGACATGCCGCTGTGGTTTAAATATGATGTCTGGAAATATAAAAAGGAATACGATTCTTATGACTGGAGCTCCATGGGAACAGGATTTACTTTCGATTACCCGCTCTGGGAAAAAATAAGAGGTTCCATTGGTTACAGAATTACCCAGGATGAGATCCAGAATGTCCAGGCTGACGCTCCCTGGTATATTAAAGGCCAGGTTGGCCCGGATGATTCCACCGTTGTAAATCCGCCTGACTCGACGATCACCAGCTCTGTGACCCTGGGTTTAGGACGGGATACGACGGACGACGTTATGTTCCCGACCAAGGGAACGAGAGCAAATATATTTGTCCAACAGGCCGGCGGTTTTTTTGGCGGTGATAACGACTTCACCAAAACAGGAGGGAGCGCAGCAGCATTTTATTCATTGCCTCTAGGTATGGTTATTGCAGCTAAAGGTCGAATAGGATATATCGAAGGTCACGACACAGACAAACCTTTTCCCTATGAAGTGCCGGTTTTTGAAAGATACGTTTTGGGTGGGTTAACCACTATCCGTGGTTTGCAATATCTGGGCATCAGAAACTCAGGAGACAGCGATGTTCTTGGCGGTACCACCATGCTTGTCGCCAACCTGGAACTTATTTTCCCGCTTATTAAAAGCGCCGGCATGAAAGGCGTCGTTTTCTATGACACGGGTAATACATGGGACGGTGGCTATCACCTCGATGATTTAAGGCAGACTGTGGGAGTCGGCATTCGCTGGTATTCACCTATCGGGCCTTTGAGACTGGAATACGGGCATGTTCTCGACCGTAAAGAAGGAGAATCGTCCGGCCGCTTTGAATTTTCCATAGGTATGATGATGTAAAAAATCAGATTTAATTAAATATAAAGTTAAATCTTAATTTATTTCACGAACAAATAAAAAAAGGAGAATTTTACATGAAAAAGAATATTTATCTGATTGCCGGATTTGTTTTAATGTCTTTTATTTTCAGCAGTATTAATGTTTTTGCCGCCGACAAAATTGGGTTTTTTAATCTGCGGGAAGTAATGCAGCAATCCACTAGCGGCAAAAAGGCAGGAGACGAATTCAAGAAACTCTATGACAGAAAAAGCACAGCTATTAAAGCAGCGGAAAGCGATCTAAAAAAAATGAAAGACGCCCTGGATAAACAGTCCGCCGTCTTAACCCAAACCGCAAAGAAGGAAAAAGAAAACGCCTATCAAAAGAAATTGCGTGATTATCAGATAATGGTTGATGATACGAACAAAGAACTGAAGGCAAAAGATGAAGAAATCGCCACCAAACTCATTCCCGAAATAGTGAAAGTGGTTCGGGAAATAGCGGAACGGGAAAAATACGCTCTGGTTATTGATGTGGCCAGCATGCCTGTCGCATACTATGCTAAGGAAAATGACTTCAGCAACAAAGTAATCGATGAATTTAATAAAAGAACCTCGAGCAACAAGAAATAGGAGCCCTTGGTGAAGATAACTCTCAAGGAAATCGCACTGCTTCTGGGCGGCTCTGTTGTCGGCGATGATGACGTCATCATCGAAAACATCCGCCCGATCGAAGAAGCAGGCCAGGGTGATATAACTTTTGTTGCCAATACGAAGTATTTAAAGCAATTGAAGACAACCGGCGCTTCGGCAATTCTGGCGACGCCGCAGATGCAGGCTCCAGAAAAAAATTTAGTAATTGTCGACGATCCTTACGTTGCTTTCGGCAAACTGTTAAATATTTTTTATCCGGTAAAACACAGTTACAGCGGGATCAGCGAGGATGCTTTCATTGAAGAAGGCGCTGATATATCTGCGGAAGCCACCGTATTTCCCGGCGCCTATGTAAGCAGGGGAGCAAAAATAGAAAAAGGGGTCGTGCTGTATCCTAATGTTTTTATCGGCAGTAATACTTCTGTTGGTGAAAACTCTGTTTTCTACGCCAATGTTACTGTTTATTCCGGATCAATAATCGGGAAAAGGGTAATTTTACATTCGGGGGTGGTTGTAGGCGGCGACGGCTTTGGCTTTGCGGCTCCGGGCAAAGGCAATTATAAAATTCCTCAAGTCGGTTTTGTTCAGATCGATGACGATGTGGAGATTGGCTCCAATTCGACAATAGACCGGGGAACACTGGGGAAAACCTGGATCGGGCGTAATGTGAAAATCGATAACCTTGTGCAGATCGCGCACAACGTCGTCATTGGCGAAAACTCGGTTATAACAGCTCAAGTTGGAGTTTCCGGAAGCACAAAACTTGGGAAAAGCGTAATTATCGGCGGCCAGGCGGGTATAGTCGGTCATATTAATATTGGTGACAATGTTATGATCGCGGCCCAATCCGGCATCCATAAAGAAATTGGATCGGGACAAATTGTTGCCGGCTCCCCTCAGATGCCCTACCGGCAATGGCTGAAGTATGGAGCCTGCCGGACAAAACTTCCGGAGATGAAAAAAACATTGGAAGACTTAAAAAGAAAAATAGAAGCACTGGAAAAACAAATAAGCAATTAATAAAGGTAAAAAAATATAATGAATATTCATTCCACAGCAATTGTTGCTCCGGACGCCGAACTGGGCGAAGGTGTCGAAATAGGTCCCTATACGATAATCGGCAAGGATGTCAAAATCGGCAACAATACGATCATTGGCCCTCATGCAGTAATTGATGATTTCACCCATATTGGCGAAAACTGTCATATATTTCAATTTGCCTCCATCGGCGCCCCTCCCCAGGATTTAAAATTTGGAGGTGAAAAAACCAGCGTAGTAATCGGAAACTTCAACACGATCAGGGAATTTGTAACTATTCACCGCTCGACAACGCATGATATCGGCGTAACCGTCATTGGTGATCACAATCTCATCATGGCGTACTGTCACGTGGCTCACAACTGCAAGCTGGGCAATAACATTGTTATGTCCAATGGCGCTACGCTGGGCGGTCACACGCATATCGAAGACTACGCGATTATCGGCGGTCTTACCGGTGTTCATCAGTTTTCCCGGATCGGAGCCCACTGCATCGTCGGAGGAGCATCGGGAGTAAATAAAGATGTTCCTCCTTACACAACAGCTGCCGGCAACCACGCCAAACTCTTCGGTTTGAATTTAATCGGTTTAAAAAGAAGGGGCTTTTCCGAAGAAACCATCAACGCGCTGAAAAAAGCATACCGTATTTTTTTCCGCTCCCATCTGCTTTTGAATGCAGCAATAGAAAAAGTGGAAGCGGAAGTGGAAGATTTTCCGGAAGTGCGTCACTTTGTTAAATTTATTAAAGAATCAGAGAGAGGCGTCTGTCGCTGATACATAATTTATGAATATGGATATCAAAAAAATAAAAATCGGCGTCGTAGGTATCGGTCATCTTGGCAATTTTCATCTCCAGAAATACTCAAAGCTGGGAAATTGCGAGATTGTCGCAGTTGCCGATACGCGCATTGAACAAGCTCAAAAGGCGGCAGACATTTACCAATGCGCAGCTTTCGCCGACCACCGGGATATGTTGGGCAAGGTCGATGCGGTGAGTATCGCCGTCCCTACAGGAGAGCATCATCGTGTTGCCAGAGATTTCCTGGCCGCCGGTGTCGACGTTCTCATTGAAAAGCCGATTTGCTCGACTCTGGAAGAAGCCGATGAATTATTAGACCTGGCCGGTAATAAAAATTTGATTCTGCAAGTCGGTTTTGTCGAAAGATTTAATCCGGCAATCATGGCACTGGAAAAAGTCATCGAAAAACCAATGTTTATTGAAGCCCATCGGCTGCATCCATTTTTTGAACGCGGTACCGACGTGGATGTTGTTCTTGATCTGATGATTCATGATCTTGATATTATTCTGAAATTTGTCAATTCTCCGCTCACCTCGGTCGAGGCGGTTGGCATTCCCGTGCTCTCCAGCAGAATTGACATCTCCAATGTGCGCCTATCTTTTGCTACGGGCTGCGTGGCCAACATTACAGCCAGCCGTATCAGCGTGAAAACCATGCAGAAAATCCGTTTTTTCGGTACGGAGGGATATCACTCCGTCGACTGCCGGAAACGGGAAATTTTATCTTTGGGCAAAAGACAAAATGAAGCCGGAAAGATAGAAATTTATCAGAATAATCTCGAAATAGGCAGCCATGATCCGCTGGAAGAAGAAATTCGCTCTTTTCTGGATGCAGTCATCAATCGCACCCGCCCCCTTGTCTCCGGTGCGGATGCCCGCAAATCGCTCGAACTGGCCATCGATATAATCCGGAAAATGAAAACTGCAGAGGTAATGTAAGATAATGATTCCAATGGTAGATTTAAAAAGGCAATACCATGCCTTAAAAATGGAAATTGATGCAGCTGTCAGTGACGTGCTGGAAAAAACGCAATTCATTCTCGGACCGAATGTCGGCAAACTGGAAGAAGAAGTTGCCGCTTATCATACTCTGCCCTATGCCGTAGGCGTTGCCAATGGTACGGATGCCTTGCTTTTGGCGCTTCGAGCCTGTGGCATCAAATCCGGCGATGAGGTAATTACAACCCCCTTCACTTTTATAGCTACGGCGGAAGTGGTTGCCGAGTTAGGCGCTGTACCTGTTTTTGTCGATATCTGTCCTGGTACTTTTAATATCAATCCGGACCTGATCGAAGAAAAAATTACACCGCAAACAAAAGCGATTATTCCGGTCCATCTGTTCGGGCATCCGGCCGACATGGAACCCCTTATGAAAATAGCCGCAAAACATAATCTCAAGGTAATTGAAGATTGTGCCCAGGCTTTCGGCGCCAAATACAAAAATCAGCGAGTAGGTACAATTGGTGATGTGGGCTGTTTCAGTTTTTTCCCCAGTAAAAATTTAGGCTGTTACGGCGACGGCGGAATGGTTATCACCAAAGACGAAACGATTGCCAGGCAGGTAAAGATGCTGCGCAATCACGGAAGTGAGGTGCGTTATCATCATTCGGAAGTCGGTTACAACAGCCGGCTTGATGAAATTCAGGCCGCCATTCTTCGTGTTAAATTAAAATATATTGATCAGTTCAATGAGGCACGACGTAATAATGCGGCCGCCTATTGCGCCGCGCTGGACAATAAAAAGATTATTCTGCCGTCTGTGACGGAAGGCAGCGAACATGTTTTCCACCAGTTTACAATCCGCGCGCAAAACCGTGATGCGATTGCCCTAGCACTGACGGAAAAAGGAATAGCTTCCGCAGTTTATTATCCCGTGCCCCTGCATCAGCAGGAGGTCTTTGTTAAATTATACAATCATTCAACCAAACTGCCGGTAAGCGAAACGTGCGCCGGGGAAGTTCTTTCTCTACCGATGTTTCCGGAATTGACAGGCGAAGAAATCCAGCTGGTTGCTGATGTAATCAGAAGCACCTTTTGAAGAATAAATTCCCATGAACAAAGCCAAAACAGTAATGATTATTGCCGGTGAAGCATCCGGTGATATGCATGGAGCCGACGTTGTGCAGGAGATGTTAAAGCTTGACCCGACGCTGAAGTTCTATGGCATCGGCGGCAAAAAGCTGGCTAAAGCCGGTGTGAAATTACTGGCTAATACTGCGGAGATGGCTGTCTTGGGCTTTACCGAAATAATCGTTAAATTACATAAGTTTTTAAAAGTATTGGACTTGGCCAAAAAATCTCTTGATGAATTTAAACCTGATTTGGTCATTATGATCGATTTTGCCGCTTTTAATCTCCGTATCGCTCCCGAAGCCCGTAAAAGAGGAATAAAAGTATTTTATTACATCGGCCCGCAGGTTTGGGCCTCCCGAAAGGGCAGGATCAATAAGATTAAAAAAGTTGTCGATAAAATGGCTGTTATACTGCCCTTTGAAGTTGACACATACAAACAGAAAGGTTTTACCGTCGAGTACGTCGGCCATCCCCTGCTGGATCTGGTAGTGCCGAATTACTCAAAAGCGGAATCGCGAAAAAAATTCAACATTCCCGAAAATAAAACAACCATTGGCCTTCTTCCCGGCAGCCGGATTGCCGAAGTTGAAAAATTGCTGCCGGAAATGCTGCAGGCGGCGGCTGTTCTGACGCAAAAAATTCCGGATATTTATTTTGTCCTGCCTTTGGCCGATTCCCTGGAAGAAAAAATGGTAACCGACATCATTTCCCGCTCGGGTATAAAAGTGGACGTAATCAGCGGCCATACCTACGACGTCATTTCGTGCACTGACCTGGCCATAGTTACTTCCGGAACAGCAACCCTGGAGACGGCACTTTTGGGAATCCCCATGATCATCGTCTACAAGACTTCGCCGATCACCTATTTTATCGGGAAAATGGTTGTGACTGTAAAAAATATCGGCATTGTGAACATAATTGCAGGAAAGACCATTGTTCCGGAGCTGATTCAAGACGAGGCCGCAGGAGCTAATATTGCTAAAGAAGCATTGGCAATATTGACAAATAATGAAAGAAAAAAGGAAATGATAAGTCAATTGGCGGAAATTCGGACGAAACTCGGAAACCCCGGTGCGGCAGGAAGGGCTGCTCAACTGGCTTACGATATGATATAGGAAAGCTATGGAAACATTTAAACGCCTCTTAAAAATGGCTAAGAAATACTACATCCTCCTGTCTCTGGCCATGCTTTGCATGCTGGTGGCGGGAGCACTGCAATCTGCACAGGCATTACTGGTAAGGCCCATCCTCGATGATATTTTTCTGGGAAAAAATCCCAACGCCCTGAAATGGATTCCACTGGCCGTTATCGGAATCTTTCTGGTCAAAGGCGCCTGTAATTACGGGCAGACAATTATGATGAACTTTATCGGTTTACGCATTGTCACAAATATGCGCAACAAACTCTATGAACAAATCCAGAGGCAATCACTGGCTTTTTTTACCCAGCATCCTACAGGCATCCTCATGTCGCGAATTACCAATGACGTTGCCTCCATACAATCGGCATCTTCGGAAGCCGTCACCAGTCTGATTAGAGACACCGTCACACTGGTTTCGCTGATCGGCGTTGTTTTTTATACTGACTGGAAACTGGCTATTGTTGCGACTATTGTTTTTCCACTGGCAATTTACCCTATTTCCGTGCTGGGAAAGAAAATGCGCAAAGTGGCAACATCGACACAGATTACCATGGGAACGTTAACCTCGCTCTTACAGGAAACTATTTCCGGCACGCGCATCGTTAAAGCTTTCGGCATGGAAAAGTATGAAAATGAGCGCTTTGCGGCAGAAAATGAACGGCTCTTCAAATTAAACATGAAAACTGTTTCCGTAAATGCCATTTCCCATCCCCTGATGGAATTTTTGGGTTCACTGGGCATCGCGGCCGTAATCTTTTACGGCGGTTATAATGTTGTTCACGGCAACTCCACTCCCGGCACCTTTTTTTCTTTTCTCGCCGCTTTGTTAATGCTTTACGAGCCGGTCAAGAGACTTATCAACGTCAACAACACCATTCAGCAGGGCATTGCCGGCGCGGACAGAGTATTCAGTATTATTGACCGCGTACCTGATATTGACGACAAACCCGGAGCGCGTGCACTTCCGCCGATCACCCGGAGCATCGACATTGAAAATGTCACTTTCCACTATGAAAAGACTCCTGTTTTAAAAAACGTCTCTCTTTCCATCAAAGCCGGTGAAGTTGTAGCTTTTGTCGGCATGAGCGGCGGCGGAAAGACGACCCTGGTTAATTTAATTCCACGATTTTATGATGTGAGCTCCGGCCGGATTCTGATTGACGGCCAGGATGTCCGCGATGTCACCATGCAATCGCTGCGCAGCCAGATTGCCATCGTCACGCAGCAGACGATACTTTTTAACGACACCGTAAAAAACAATATTGCCTATGGTGATATTGAAAGAACCCAGGACGATATCATTAACGCTGCCAGGGCCGCCAATGCCCATGATTTTATAATGAAACTTCCGCAGCAATATGATACCAACATCGGCGAACTCGGAACAAAACTGTCAGGCGGAGAAAAGCAGAGAATTTCCATAGCCCGGGCGCTGCTGAAGGATGCTCCTATACTGATTTTGGATGAAGCAACATCGTCGCTCGATACCGAAGCGGAAATCGAAGTCCAGGAAGCATTGGATAATCTGATGAAAGGGCGAACAACCCTTGTTATCGCCCACCGGCTCTCCACAATCCGCAATGCCGACAGAATAATTGCTTTAGTCAACGGTGAAATTGTCGAAGAAGGAACTCATGAGTCTCTGCTGGCAAAACAGGGAGAATATTTCCGGCTTTATAATTTGCAGTTCAAAGATGAAGGAAATAATGCAAAAAACGGACAATTGGCAAAGGATTTGGAACGATGACGGAGGAAGCAGCCGTTACGCTCCGGCCAAAACAATATTATACGCAATTTCCCTGCCCTACCGCCTGATTATCAATTTGCGCAACTGGCTCTATGATCATAAGATTTTCCGGGAAATCAAACTTTCCTCCCCGGTAATCAGTGTCGGCAATATCACTGCAGGCGGTACGGGAAAAACACCCTGCGTGATTTGGCTCGCTCGAATGCTCAAAGAGAACGGCTTCAGACCGGTGATTTTGAGCCGCGGATATGGCGGCAAAAGTTCTCAGCCGGTAAATATCGTTTCCGACGGCAAGGATATCCTTCTTTCCAACATCATGGCCGGAGACGAACCCTATTTGATTGCCCGGACATTGCCGGACATTCCGGTAATCACCGGTCCTAAAAGAGTTTTAACCGGCAAAACTGCAATTGAGAAATTCGGAGCCGATGTCCTTATCTGCGACGACGCCTTTCAGCATCGGCAGATATTCCGTGACATCAACTTAGTGCTGCTGGACAGCGGAAAGCCGCTAGGAAATGGCCACCTGCTGCCGCGGGGTATATTGCGTGAACCTCCATCGGCGCTGCACCGGGCGGATGCTTTTATTCTAACGAGGTCGAAAAAAGAGGAGACTTTTGAAAAACTACCCCTCGCGTCTTTGCGAGGAGCGAAGCGACGCGGCAATAGAACAAGGGGTTGCAACCCCTTGTTCTGCTATAGATTGCTTCACTTCGTTCGCAATGACACATGTGCCGTTTTTCAAAAGTCTCAAGAGACAACGAGAACAATCAACGGATTAGGCCAAATTAACAATATTCCTGTTTTCAGGAGCTCTCACCAACCTGTCGGGCTCGTAAGCGGAGATTACACCCGGCAATTGACGCTTACACAATTAAAAGGTAAAAGGGTTCATGCCTTTTCCGGCATAGCCAAGCCTGATTCATTTGAAAAAGCGATTGCAGACGCGGGCGCGAAAATCACGGCATTTGATATTTTCCCCGACCATCACCATTACACAACCCGGGAACTGGAAAATATTCGCCATAATTTCTTAAAAGACAAAGCTGATCTTCTTATCACAACAGAAAAAGACGGCATGCGTCTGCAGGAATTTACCAATTTTTTGAGTGATATTTATTTATTGTGTATTACAATGGAAATAATTCCTGATGAAAATGCACTGAAAAAGTTCATTTTGAAAAAACTGGGGAAAAAACAGGCTGAGGACTGAAGGCTGAAGGGTTATGAAAAAACAAAGAGGATTACACGCGTGAAGCTGAAAACTAATAAAAAACTGCCGACTGAAGGTATCAACAAAATTCTGATCAGAGGAACCAACTGGATTGGCGATGCGATTTTAACAATACCCGCGGTCGACTCCATTCGGGCGACATATCCGGAGGCGCACATTGCGGTGCTCGCTAAACCCTGGGTGGCCGATATTTACAAACTATTCACCGGTGTAGACGAAGTTATAATTTACGAAAATCAGTATGACAATGCCCTGGGCATCTTCCATCTGGCTAAATTGCTGAAAAAAAGGAAATTCGATTTGGCGATTCTTCTGCAAAACGCCATCGAAGCGGCGATAATAGCATTCGCCGCCGGGATTCCCCTGCGCGCCGGTTACAACTCGGACGGCCGGGGAATATTGCTCACGCATAGCGTACAACGCAGCAGAGAAATTCGAAGACTGCATCAGACGGATTATTATCTGGAAATGGTCAAAGCTCTGGGCTGTGCTTCCGTAAATAAGGAAATGCACCTGGAAACAAAGATCAGCCGGCACGAAGCCGAAAGCGTCCTGCAAAAGTATCTGCCCGACCCCAAAAAGGAAATTATCGGCATCGCTCCGGGAGCTACTTACGGTCCGGCCAAAAGATGGTTTCCCGCAAGATTTGCCGCTGCAGCCGATAAAATCGCCGGTGCAAATGCCTGCCAGATAATTCTGCTGGGAGGCAAATCCGATGATGATGCAGCCGAAGAAGTGAAGAGCCTTGCCCAAACCGGCGTGCTTAACCTGGCAGGTAGAACTAATTTGAAAGAAGCGGTTTTTTTAATTTCACAATGTCGCTTGTTTATCAGTAATGATTCCGGACTTATGCATGTAGCCGGGGCATTAAACATACCGACAATTGCCATTTTCGGCTCGACCAACCCGCAAACCACTTCGCCTGTCGGCAATCAGTCTGTTGTCGTGCATAGAGAAGTTGCTTGCAGTCCCTGTTTGAAAAAAACATGCCCCACTGATTTCCAGTGCATGGAATTAATTACCGTGGAAGATATATGGCAGGCCGCCCAAAAATTTTTGAGAAAAGGTTGAAACGTGGAAAAGAATATAGCTGTTTTTCTTGACCGGGACGGAACGATCAACGAGGAAGTGGGGTATCTGAATAGTCCGGACAAACTGAAGATTATTCCAGCCTCCTATCAGGCAATAAAACTGATTAATGAGAATGGCATGAAGGCTGTTGTTATCAGTAATCAGGCGGGAGTGGCCAGAGGATTTTTCACCGAAGAATTTGTTCATGAAATTAACGATATCATTAAAGCCGATATGCTCCAACATGGCGCCTTTATTGACAAATTCTACTACTGTCCTCATCATCCGGAACACGGCAAAGGCGAATATCTCCAAAGCTGCAACTGCCGCAAGCCGGCTCCGGGAATGCTCCTGCAGGCCGCCGAAGAATTAAATATTGACCTGTCTCTCTCCTATTTTGTCGGCGACCGATTGATCGATATGGAAACGGCCAAAAACGTCGGAGCAAAAGGAGTCCTGGTGAAAACCGGATATGGTGAAGATTTGTTGCGCGCTGAAGGCCCGGACACGGCCACACCGGAAAATGAGCCGGATTTCGTTGCCGCCGATATTCTGGAAGCCGTTTTGTTGATTTTAAAAGACCGGAAGCATAAATGAACATTCTGATCGTCAAACTCAGCGCCATCGGCGATGTAATTCATACGCTTCCATCCCTGGCCGCGCTGAGAAAACTTTATCCTGATGCTCACATAACCTGGGTGGTGGAAGAGGCCGCAGCTGGTCTTGTGAAAAACCATCCTATGCTCGATGCGGTACTGATTTCACGGCGCAAAAACTGGATTAAATATTTGCGCAAAGGAGAATTTTCCCGCGCGTTACAGGAAATGCGAGCGTTTCTCCGGGAATTGCGGCAGCGTCCTTATGATCTGGTCATTGATTTTCATGGCCTGTTGAAAAGCGCCTTGATCGTTCTTTTATCCGGCGGCAAAAGAAAACTGGGCTACGACTCCCTGCAGGAATTGAGCGGCCTGTTTTACAATGAAAAAATTCCCGAAGACATGAACAAACACGCCGTTGACCGCTATCTTGATTTTCCTCGTTACCTGGGAGCAAAAATCGAAAATGCACAATTTCCTTTGCCCACCGATAATGCAGCCCAGGCAAAGGTTCAATCGCTTTTGGTGAAACATCATCTGGATAAAAAAGATTTTATCGCCGTTAACCCCGTTGCTTACTGGGAGACAAAACTCTGGAATGATGAAAAATTTGCCCGACTGGCTGATTTCATCAAAACAAAGCTGAACATTGAAGTTGTCTTTACCGGAAGTGAAAAAGAATCCATAGAGAAGATAACCGTTCAAATGCAGGACAAAGCTGTGAATCTGACCGGCGAAACCACACTTCCTGAGCTGGCGTATCTTTATAAAATGGCGCTGATGCTTATAACTACCGACTCCGGCCCCATGCATCTGGCGGCAGCTGTGGGAACTCCGATTGTCGCGCTTTTCGGGCCAACCGATCCGCAAAGAACCGGCCCTTATGGTGAAGGCCACACCATCATCAGAACCGACCTGCCCTGCAGTCCCTGCCTTTTGAAAAAATGCCCGACCCAAAAGTGCATGCAGGATATCCTGCCCGAACAGGTTATGGCGGCAATCGAGCAAAAATTAAAGGGATTATAAATGGCTTTAAATGAAAAACTTCTGGAAATACTGGCGTGTCCGCAATGCCACGGGGCAGTGCGGCGGGATGAAAAATCCGGCGGGTTAATTTGTGACAATTGCAAATTACTTTATGAAGTAAGAAATGACATTCCGGTAATGCTTATCGAAGAAGCAAAAAAGCTTTCATAGAACATTAGTAATTTTCCACCAACTCGTTAAAAGTCTTCCCACAAGCCAAGCAGTGCATATTGCCGTTTAATCGTTCACCGCATTCACACATCCAGCCGATTTGTTTTGCAGGATTACCGACCATAAGGGCGTGATCCGGAACATTCTTTGTTACTACGGCACCAGCCCCGATAAAGGCATACCGCCCGATAGTGTGGCCGCAGACAATGGTGCAGTTCGCCCCCAGTGTAGCGCCTTTCCTGATAACGGTAGGTCGTACCTGATCCATTTTGCCGATTTCCGCCCTTGGGTTATAGATATTTGTGAACACCATCGACGGTCCGCAGAATACGCCTTCTTCCAGCAACACACCTTTGTAAACACTGACATTATTTTGAATTTTGCATTTGCTGCCGACCGCAACATCAGGACCGATGACAACATTCTGTCCTATATTACAGTTTTCTCCAACTTTCGATCCGGATAGAACGTGGGTAAAATGCCAAATTTTAGTACCCTTGCCTATTTCAACTTTTTCATCAATGACGGCGGATGGATGGGCAAAGTAATCGCGATCAGAAGTGTCCGGTGTATGGCGAATGGAATCAAGCATAAAGGATGAAGTGTGAGGAGACAAGTTTTTTTCCTTTGCTTCAATTGATTGCTGACTGAGTTCAAGTATTTTTAAGACACGCAGCCCCTCTTCGCCCGAGGTGAGAGGTTTGGCGTCAGTTTCTATGGACTGGAGAAAGGCTTTGCATTCGGCTTTCAGGGGCTCTTCCCAAATATCCTGCAGACCGATGGGAATGCTTTCCGCCTTATTGGGAACGGGCAGGCCATTCTGCCAGTTGATAGTATGCGGATAATGGACAAGCTTTGTTTCAACGGGCTCCGTATCGTCAAAAACAAGCATGCCGTTGCTGCCCACGACCACAAGCTTCTGTTCTTTATAGGGATTCAACCAGCTCACAAATATATGGGCGCCTATGCCTGAAGGGAATTTAAGATTTGTCACGGTGACATCGGCAATCTGGGCATGGAGAAAATAGCTGCCGATTGAATCAACATAAGAAGGTTCCTCGCCAGCAAGACTGAGAATTATGGAAATATCGTGCGGTGCGAAAGACCAAAGAATATTTTCCTCCCGACGGATTTTTCCCAGGCTTAAACGGCGGGAATATATATACTGAAGTTTGCCTATTTTCCCGGCTTTAATAATTTCCTTCAGTCTGACAACGGCGGCATGATAATGCAGGATATGACCAACAAAAAGGATTTTCTCTTTTTCCGCAGCCAGTCGCACCAGTTTTGCGCCGGCGGCATGGTTGAGAGCCAAAGGTTTTTCCACAAAGAGATGTTTGCCGGCAAGAAGGGCTTTTTCTGCAATTTCGAAATGAAGAACGGCGGGAGTTGCAATAACTATCGCCTTGATATCTCCATCGTTGAGGACGCTGCTGATGTCATCGGTAACGGCAACATCAGGGTATGTCCTGATCATTTCCTCACAAATGGATTGTGAACCATCGCAGATTGTTTTGAGAACACCTAGCTGATTAAAATTGCGTACAAGATTCTTGCCCCAATATCCGGCGCCAATGACGGCGACCTTCCCGTGAGGTGTTAGTCGGGAGGTGTGAAGTGTTGGGGTAGGCTTAGCCTTAGAAATCCTGGTCATTGTTTGCTCCTTTTTCTTATGTAATTGATGAAGACACCGAGGAGAAGGAGGATAAAGAAGTATTTTATCTTTAACGCAGCAATTCTTCCACTGCCGCCATCACTTTATCAGTATCTATTGTTTCCAGACAGCGACTCAACCCGCTGCCGTCGCAGC
>JBDKVD010000284.1:0-13090 GCA_039679325.1 Smithella sp. | reverse complement strand
GCGAACATTGGTTATAAAGGGATCCTTGTGAGTAATCCGGAGAAACGGGCAGGGCTTCCCGCCGGATTTGCCGTTTACAAAGGCGCAATTGAACTGATGGACGACCGGAAGTCTTTTCTGGAGGATAGCGGTGGTGCTGTTGAGAAGCTGCTCTTTGATGAAGCGATCCGCAAAGGAGTTATCGACGACGTCATCATTAAGCGAATGAGGTCTGGTGATAAGAAAAAATGATGGACCGGATTGCGGTAATTCCATTTCCAAATCAATGATGCTAACGCGGCGGCTAGGAGAGGTAGCGCTTGATTTGGAAATGGAATAAGGCCCATCCCCGAATTTTTGGAAACCTTGCTTCCCCTGTCGGGGATTGGCAATGCTGCAAGTTGCCTGGAAGAAGCGCATAAGTATTTGCAAGAATCATTTCTTTGAACGGAAAAGTGCCTCCGTATGTTGGGGGGGCAGCCTGCTGAACACATTAAAAAGGAGAGAAAAAAATGGACAGTGAAAAAAATCAGCCCAGTGGTTCCAGAAAAGAAAACAGCTTCCTCATCGAAGGTAAAATTTCACGCGAGCAGCCCGAGTGCCAACCGGGGGAATTGAAACTGGCCGCGTACGTCTTCGACAAGGCCGGGTTATTGCTGGGTAGTGCAGACATCGATGAGAAAGGCGGCTACAAGGTTGCCGTGCGGCTGGCCCAGCCTGCCGATGTAGACCTTATTGTTGGTCCTGCGGATATGCCACAGCAGATACGCCACTCCAGTGCTTACAAAAAGACATTTTCGGCGAAGGAGTGGAAGGGCGAAGGAGCGCAATACCGGCTGAGATTTGATGCCCTGCTGCCGGTGGATGTCTGGATCCCCTGGTGGCCGCTGCAAATCTGCATCTCCGGGCATGTGCGCAAGGTCAGCCATGTCGACGGAGTCACAAACATCTGTCCCGTTCCCTTCGTGAAGGTTGAGATTTTCGACGTTGACCGCGAAAACTGCTTCTGGCCGCCATTGCGCAAGTGGTGGGAGCTGCTGCTGGACAGGCCGGTAATTCGCATCCCCGAGCTGCTCAAGGAACCACCCGTTTTAGTAAAACCCTTCCCCGGCCCCGATCCCGCGCCGGAGCTCAACCTGAGGGCAATCTCGGACCTGCGCAGCAGTATCGGCGCCTCGCGGTTGGCGCAGGTCAGTCTCAATCCCCAGCCTTTGCCGCCTGCCGGCCTCTCGGCAACGTTCACACGCTCCGTCCAAGCGGCCACAACATTGACGGAAGCCACCTCCGCTGCGGCGTTGACGCCGGCCTTCACCCGCGTGGGCGAAGCGAGCCTGATGGACAGCAGCATTTCGTCCCGGCTGGAAAAGCTGACCCTGACCTCCAAGATCGCACCGTGGCTCATCTTTCCCTTCTGTTTCTATAGCAGGGTGGAGGTGTGTGAGACCACGACCGATTGCGACGGCTATTTTAACTGCTGCTTCAACTGGTGGCCCTTCCATTTCCGCCGCGGCCGACTGCGTTTCGATTCCCGACCGGACATCATCGTCAAAGTAACGCAGGTAATCGACGGCGTCCCGACGGTTATCTATATGGATCCCTACACCAGCACCCGCTGGAACGTAACCCATGCCCATATCGACCTGTTCCTGGACAACGAAGAGGTCATCTGCGGCAACGGCAACTGCTATGATCCCCCGGCTGGTTCGCCGGTATTCTTCACCCGGATCGGCGATGACGAGGTCTACAAGATCAACCAGGCAACGGGTCTGTACAACGAGGCTCCGTTGAGCAATGTTGCTTATGGCGGGAGCCTGCTGGTCTATGGACAGTTCGGAGACGCCCTGACCACGGGCGCTCCTGCCCGCTACTACCGTCTCTCATACGCCCGGGAGGGCAGCAGCGAATTTATCCCCGTCACCGCTTCTCTCGCGGATACGCGCGTTGCGAAAGCCACGCTGTTCAGCGAGACCCATACCCTGGGACCCAAGACGATCAACGGTGTGCCGGCCCTCTATGAAGTGCGCAATTTCAGTGATTACTACTGGTATAATCCGGACTGGCTCGGCACCTGGTACAGCTGGCTGGCCGAAGCAGATACGGGCAAATACATTCTGCGGCTGGAGGTGTTCGATCAGAACGGCCTCAAACTCACTTCAGCCATGGGCGTGGACTACCGCGACGGCACCGTTCCCCCGCCGGCAGTGCTGCCGCCGATGCTGGACCGCTGCGACCTGGTCATCACGCTGGACAACAAGGCGCCGGAAGTAGAACTCACCATTCCTGCGGTCATCAACGAGTGCGGCGTCATTCCCTGGACCCCGGCCCTGTCGCTGAATTTCCAGGTGCAGGTCTCACAGGAAAATAACCGGCTCCGCTCCTGGGGGTTTTACTACACCAAGGGCGTCAATCCCACGATCAACTATCTCGACAGCGGTGTTTCCAATAACGGACAGCCGGGCAGCATCAACAAGACAGTCTCCGGAGGAACGGCTGCCCCCGCGCCGGGAACCGGCATGCTGGCAGGACTGGACACTACCTGTGCCTTTGCGCTGAAGTTGTGGGCGTACGCCCATGTACGCGATGGGCGGCACTTCATCTATTACCGTGAACAGATGAAAGCCATCGCCATCGAAAAATGTCCATAAGGAAAGGAGAGCTTAAAAGGAGATGTCATATGGCTGAAGTAGCAAGCTACCACATTCTTGTTTATGGTGGGCCCGACGGTTATCAAACCAATCGTGCCCAAATTCAATTGAGTGACGCAGCGGGTAAGACATTAGCTTGGTTGCGTTTCAACGACCCAGGTATGTTCTATGAGGCTGACTCGGACAGTGGAGGCATTATTAAAATGCATTTGCCGTCCACAATGTTCCAAAGCATTCTGGATGTGCTCAGGAACGAGAAGCCGATCAACATCTATTTCGCCCAGGGACGCGGATTCTTTGGCACATCCACAACGGAGCCTGTCGGCGAAGGCGAATAGCAAGCCCAACCTCCACTTAGAGAGGGAAGCCGCAAAAGTGCGGCGACCCCTCAAGCGGAGCAGTAGGTGTTATTGATAAGAGGCAAGTCATGACAAATGCTGAAAAATGGTGCTTAAAATGGTTAAAAGGGGACGGTTCTATTTATTATGTATTCATCATGTTCAAAATAAACAGAACCGTCCCTATTTATCCCATAATCGGGCAAGGAGCGTTTAATCAACGCTTCCAACCGATTGGCTCAGTTGAAACATAGCCGTGATTTCGTCCTGGATTAAATGGGGGCATTCTTTTTTATCTCCGCCTTATAGGAAAGCGTTTAAAAATAGAACCATTTATTTGCAAAAATCACTCTCTGGCCCCTGCCATCGTTTTTGCATCGCTTTCAGTGCCATAGCACGATGGATGTCCTACGGGCCCAGGACGTTGTGCACGGCCCAGATATCGCGCGGCGTCATTTTCCACTTGTATAAGGGGACGGTTCTCTTTATTTTGACTTGATATCGGGTAGGGCGAAAAATAAAGAGAACCGTCCCCTTTATTGGTAAACGACTTTTTTCTCTTTTTTATCTTCAATCCGCTAAGTCGGGCTAATGAATCGGAGTAAACAACGTCATCGGGCAAAGGTTTTGCCTCATCCTTTTTTTGCATCATTAAGTCGGACATCGACCGAATTGGCGTGAGCGTCAAGACCTTCCATCCGTGCAAAATGAGCCGTTTTGTGGCCCAGTTTGCCTAGTGCCGCAGGCGTAAAACGGAGGACGCTCATCCGTTTGACAAAATCATACACGCCCAGCGGTGAAGAAAACCGCGCCGTGCCTTCGGTCGGCAGAATATGGTTTGTCCCGGCCATGTAGTCTCCCAGCGCTTCCGGCGTAAAAGAACCCAGGAAGACAGAGCCGGCATTGCGCACCTTTGATAAAGCGCCGGCCGGATCTTCCACCATCAGCTCCAAATGCTCCGGTGCAAAAATATTGGATAAGTCTATTGCCTGATCGATATCGGCGGTAATTATAATAGCGCCGTATCCAGCCTCTGATTTCTCCATTATTGCCGTGCGCGATAAGGTTTTCATTTGTCTTTCCACTTCCCGCGAGACTTCATGAGCCAGATTCTCATCCGGAGTAAAGAGAACGGCGGCAGCCATTTCGTCATGTTCCAACTGGGCCAGAAGATCGGCGGCGGCGAAGGATGCTCTGGCGGTTTTATCAGCGATCACTACAACTTCACTCGGACCGGCAATCATATCGATATCCACCTGACCGAAAACAAGCTTCTTAGCCGCGGCTACATACGCGTTGCCGGGGCCCACAATTTTATCCACCCGGGGGATTGTTTTAGTTCCGTAAGCGAGTGCGGCTATCGCCTGCGCCCCTCCTATTTTAAAAATACGGTTTACACCGCTCACTTTGGCGGCGGCGGCAATCAGCGGATTGAGTATGCCGTCTTTGGAGGGCGTAACCAGGATTATTTCCTGTACACCGGCGATGCGTGCCGGAATGGCCGCCATCAGGATTGTCGAAGGATAAACGGCTTTGCCTCCGGGAGCGTAAATACCGATGCGCTCCAGTGGTAAAATGCGCTGGCCTACTTCCACACCTTCCTCATTAGCAGCAAGCCAGCTTTGGGCGGTCTGATTTTTGTGATATTTTTCAATCCGCTCTGCAGCAAGCGAAATTACGTCCAGATCCTCCGGCCGCACTAAAGAAAGCGCCGCCTTTTTTTCTTCATCGGTTACTTCCACTGTTGCGGCGGAAAGTTCGTACCGGTCGAATTTTGCCGTATAATCAAACAAGGCTGCATCACCTCTTGCAGCGACATCTCGTATTATTTCTGCGACTGTTGACAGCAGTTCGGGAGTAAAGGCGCCTCCCCGCTGGCGCAGCTGGCGGAAAAAATCTCCGAATTCGACGGCATCGGCTTTAATAATTCTCATTTTATTTAACCCTCTTTATATCTGCACCCAGAGCAGAGAATTTCTTTTCTATTCCCTCATACCCGCGGTCAATGTGGTATACGCGGGATATTTCCGTCGTCCCCTCGGCAACCAATGCCGCCAGAAGCAGCGAAGCCGAGGCCCGCAAATCAGTCGCCATCGTCTGGGCGCCGTGCAATTTGGGTACTCCGCGAACAATGGCGCTGCTTCCCTGAATAACAATGTCAGCACCCATACGCAGCAATTCGCTGACATGCATGAAGCGGTTTTCAAAAACCGTTTCATTAATCACACTCAAGCCGCTGCCAATCGACATATAAGCCATCATCTGGGCCTGTAGATCCGTCGCGAAACCCGGATAAGGAAGCGTTTTTATGTCCACACTGTTTATCTTTTTACCGGAGGATACTTTTAATCCGCCTTTAATGGGTACAATTTTCATTCCGGTATCACGCAGCTTGTTGATTAATGCTTCCAGATGAGATGAATCACAGCCCAGTATATTTATTTCGCCACGAGTCATACCGGCGGCAATCATAAAAGTGCCGGCTTCAATGCGGTCGGGAATAATCGATGCTTCCGTAGGCTTAAGCGAGGTAACGCCTTCGATGGTAATGACATCCGTGCCGGCTCCGCTGATCTTTGCTCCCATGCCTTTTTAGTCGTCGGCCAGATTGACGATTTCCGGTTCACAGGCGGCGTTGTTGAGTACAGTTGTTCCTTCCGCGAAAACTGCGGCCATCATAATGTTTTCGGTTCCGGTTACCGTGGAAATGTCAAAATAAATATTCGCCCCTTTTAATTTTTTTGCCTTTGCTTCCACATATCCGCTGTTTAATTCCACATGGGCGCCGAGATCCTGCAGGGCCTTAATATGCAGGTTAACCGGCCTGGCTCCGATGGCGCATCCGCCGGGCAGCGATACCCGCGCTACGCCCCGGCGCGCAACCAGCGGCCCCAGAACCAGAACGGAAGCCCGCATTGTCTTCACCAGATCATAGGGAGCTTCGCAATTGGTTATTTTTTCGGCATTAATCCGAACTGTTTCTTCGCCTTCGATTTCCACGCCTAAATTTTTTAACAGCTTTTTAATAGTCTTGATATCAACGAGATCCGGTATGTTATGAAAGGTGCTTGTACCGGGGGCAAGCAAGGCCGACGCTAAAACCGGCAGAGCGGCATTTTTCGCTCCACTGATATGTACATTTCCCTGAAGAGGTTTCCCTCCCTGAACAACTAATTTATCCACTGATTTTTCTCCTTGCTTTGATTACGCGCGGCAACCCGGCATAATCATTTCTTATGCTTATATCGCTGTATTGTCCGGAAGACTCAAAAATATTGGCGATTTGCGTACCCTGATTAGACCCTGTTTCCAGCAGGATCCAGCCATTATTTTTCAGATAACCGGGGGCTGCGGCAACGATTTTTCGATAAAAATCCAGTCCCCCGACTCCGGCCCGAAGCGCTGCGGCCGGTTCATAATTTTTTACGCCTGCCGGCAATTTATCGTATTCTTCGTCCGCTATGTAAGGCGGATTGGCAATTATTATATCAAAAAAGCCATCAACCGGTTCAAATAAATCGCCCTGCAGAAATTCTATTTTGCTCTCCAGATTCAGATTGCAGGCATTTCTGCGGGCTGTGGCAAGAGCTGCGGCGGAAATGTCCGTAGCCGTCAGCCGGGCTGCGGGAATTTCGCCGGCCAGCGCCAGGGCAACGGCCCCGCTGCCTGTTCCGATGTCTAAAATCCTGATTTCCGTTAAACCCAGTTGCTTGTAAACATCAAGAGCCTCTTCCACCAGAACTTCCGTATCCGGCCGGGGAATAAGTACGGAATTGTTAACTTCCAGCACGAAAGACCAGAATTCTTTTCGCCCGGTGATATAGGCTACCGGTTCCCACGCAAGCCTGCGCGCTGCCAGTTGCTGAAAGGAAACCAGCGTCTTTTCGTCTACCGGCGCTTTAGGATTCTTAATAAATTCAAGCCTGTCGCAGCCAAGGCAGAAGGCAAGCAATATTTCCGCGTCCAACCGCGGGGAGGGAATACCCGCATCGGCAAAGTTACGGGCAGCTTCATTGAGAATATCTTGAACCAACATTATCCGAATTGATCTTAATTTTCGCTTTTGTTTAACAATTCCGCCTGATGATGTGTCGCCAATGCATCGATCGTTTCGCCGATATCACCGTTGAGAAAATTATCCAGATCGTAACGGGTCATTCCGATGCGATGATCGGTCATGCGTCCCTGCGGAAAATTATAAGTGCGGATCCGCTCCGAGCGGTCGCCGGAACCTACCTGGGTCTTACGCGCTTCTGAAATTTCCGCGTTTTGCTTTTGCGTCATGGCGTCCAGCAGGCGCGCGCGCAGAACTTTCATGGCTTTGGCTTTATTCTTTAATTGAGATTTTTCATCCTGGCAGGTAACAACAAGCCCCGTGGGCAAATGGGTAATCCGTACCGCGGAATCGGTTGTGTTGACGCTCTGTCCGCCGTGGCCGGTGGAACGATAAACATCGATTCGCAGTTCATTGGGATCAATAGTGAGTTCGACATCTTCCGCTTCCGGCATGATAGCCACCGTCACCGCGGAGGTATGAATCCGCCCCTGCGCTTCCGTAACGGGGACACGCTGCACACGATGAGTGCCGCTTTCATACTTCAGACGGCTGAAAGCGCCCCTGCCTTCAATCTGGGCTATTATTTCTTTGAAGCCGCCCATTCCCCCCGCCGGTGAACTGCTTACTATTTCAACCCGCCAGCCTTGTGCTTCCGCGTAGCGTGCATACATCCGGAATAGATCGCCTGCAAAAAGCCCCGCTTCATCACCGCCGGTACCCGCCCGAATTTCCAAAAAGACGTTTTTTTCGTCATTGGGATCTTTCGGCAGCAGCATGATCCTCATTTTATCTTCCAGCGCCGCCTTATCTTCCAGCAATTGAGGCATTTCCTCTTTGACCATGTCTCTTAATTCCGCATCGTCTTCCTGCAGGAATCCCTCATATTCTTCGATATGCGCTATAATTTTCTGATACTTACGAATAGCATCCACCAATTCAGTCAGATCGGAGTGCTCTTTGGCGTATTTTTGATACAGGTTCTGCTTGGAAACAATTTGGGGATCGCTGAGCTGGCCTTCCAGCTCCCGATACCGAAGTTCAATATCACGAAGTTTATTTAATAAAATATCCATGTCTGTTCTTTAAATTAAATTGGGGATGCTGGGGTTAATTAAAAAAGACACATTTGCAGGTCCCCTTCCTGGTAGGAGGGGGGACCTACAAACAATGTGAACGATGAGTCATGTTCATCAGCATAAGGAGAGATTCCGGTATTTTTAACTTCCGTAAAGAAAAAATTACACAGGTGGTTATTTTGCTGTTTTCTTTTTGGTTTGCGGTTTTATTTCTTTGCCTTCGTACTTTTTCTTGAATCTTTCCACACGGCCGGCTGTATCCATAATCTTCTGCTTACCAGTTATAAAGGGATGGCAATTGGAACAAATTTCGACTTTGATGTCTGTCTTGGTTGATTTGGTTTCGATGACATTGCCGCAAACGCAAGTTATGGTTGTTGCTTTATAATTGGGATGAATTCCTTCTTTCATGTCTTTTTACTTCTCCTCCTTAACCTTTATCTTCAATAACAATTCATTTTTCCAAAGTGATTTTGGAACAGTTTTGCTGCCTTATAATATCTGTAATAAAAATTCAAGTGATTTTAATGATACTTACCGCAACTCAAATGGTTTTGTGGCGGCTATGAATTCATCGAATCCAGAAAATCCTTGTTCGTTTCCGTCTTCCTTATCTTACCGACAATAAATTCCATCGCATCGACAGGATTCATTTCCTGAAGAAGTCTGCGCAGTATCCAGATACGGTTCAGATTATTTTTGGCGATAAGCAATTCTTCTTTTCTTGTTCCGGAACGGATTAAATCAAAGGCGGGGAAGACCCGGCGATCGGCAATGCGGCGGTCCAGATGCAGCTCCATATTACCTGTTCCCTTGAATTCTTCAAAGATAACTTCGTCCATCCTGCTGCCGGTATCAATCAGTGCCGTGGAAATAATTGTCAGACTGCCGCCGTTTTCGATATTGCGGGCCGCACCGAAGAAACGTTTGGGCTTGTGCAGCGCGTTGGAATCCACACCACCCGACAGAACTTTGCCGCTGGGTGGAACGACTGTATTATAAGCCCGGGCGAGACGGGTGATGCTGTCGAGCAAAATAACGACGTCTTTTTTGTGCTCAACAAGGCGTTTAGCCTTTTCTATAACCATTTCAGCCACTTGGACGTGGCGGGAAGCCGGTTCGTCGAACGTGGATGAGATTACCTCCCCGGCAACGCTGCGCTGCATATCGGTGACTTCTTCCGGTCGTTCATCAATCAAAAGCACCATTAACATGACTTCTTTGTGGTTGGCTGTTATGCTGTGGGCGATATCCTGGAGCAGTACCGTTTTGCCGGCGCGGGGTGGAGAAACGATCAATCCCCGCTGTCCCTTGCCGATGGGAGTAAATAAATCCATTATTCTGGTGGAATAATTTTCCGGATCAAATTCCAGATTTAATTTTTCCTGAGGATAAAGAGGAGTTAAGTTATCAAAAAGAATCTTGTCACGGGCGGCTTCGGGGCTTTCGAAGTTAACGTTGTCAACTTTCAGAAGAGCAAAATATTTTTCGCCTTCTTTGGGTGGCCGAACCTCGCCGGAGATTGTATCACCGGTTTTAAGGTTAAATCTTCTTATCTGCGAGGGTGAAATATAGATGTCGTCCGGACTGGGCAGGTAGTTGTAGTCTACGGCGCGTAAAAAACCGAATCCGTCCGGCAGGATTTCCAATACGCCTGAGCCGGAAATTACACCATTTTTTTCCGCCTGCGCCTGAAGAATCGCAAATATCAAATCCTGACGCCGCATGCTGCTGGCTCCCGGAACAGTCAAGTCCTTAGCCAAAGTGTTGAGCTCGCTGATCGGCAACCTTTTAATATCTTCGATATGCATAAATGTTTCCTTGTTATAGATTATAAACTGATAAATCCAGATGTTATCCTGATATGGCAGATATTCAATTTTTTACCGCATTATTATTCAAAAGATACACTTGGATACACTAAATAACGATTTTAAGAGTTACGGATTAATATCGGCTTGTTTACTTGGGTTCTTGAATCACTCCAAAAGGCAGAGACTAAAAGGTCTCTCTTGAATTGCGAAGTAGCCTATTACATCCCAGAAAGTCTGTCAATAGATTTTATAAAAAATTCATATAAATATATCTTAATGTATATTTAGGTTCCAATTAAAATTTCCCTTGATTCCTGGAACAGAATAAACTAAGTAATTCTAAATAATTAATTTGTTTTTCCCGAGGAAAGGTGCTTTGAAATACAATGGATGAAACTATAAAAAGTGAAGAAAATAATATTGAGCCGGAATCTGCGCTTCCCGAGATATCTCTTGCTGAACTGCCTCCCGAATTGCGGACCGCCTGCGAAAATGCCGGCTGGGAAAGTCTGACGCCGGTCCAGGCTAAATCCATTCCCTACATGCTGGCGGGGCGCGATATGATGGTGCAGTCGCGTACCGGCAGCGGCAAGACGGGTGCCTATATTCTGCCGATCATGCAAAAAATTGATTTAAGTCAGAATTTTGCCCAGGCCTTGGTGCTTGTGCCCACCCGGGAACTGGCCCTGCAAGTCTCCATAGAGGCACAAATGCTGGTGCAGGGGTCGGATTTGCGGGTTGCTGTAGTTTACGGAGGCGTCGGTTACGGCGCCCAGCTCGAGGCTTTCCGCAGCGGCGCGCAACTTGTGGTCGGAACGCCGGGCCGGATTCTCGATCATCTTTTAAAAAATACACTGTCTCTGGATCATTTGAAAATCTTGATTTTTGACGAAGCAGACCGGATGTTATCCATGGGATTTTATCCGGATATGGTTAAAATTCGTAAATATATACCGGCGCAGAACATTGTCAGCAGCATGTTTTCCGCAACTTTCCCCCCGCAGGTGATTCGGCTGGCGGATCAGTTTCTGAGACAGCCGGAATTATTGAGCTTAAGCGGCAATCAGGTGCACATTGCGGAGATTGAGCATGTCTATTACGTTGTGCCGGGGATGCGCAAGGAAAGATCGCTTGTCCGCATTATTGAAATTGAAAATCCGTCCTCGGCCATTATCTTTTGCAATACGAAAGACAACGTGCATTACCTTTCCATTGTTTTGAAGCGCTTTGGCTATGATGCCGATGAGCTTTCTTCCGATCTGGCGCAAAGCGCCAGAGAAAAAGTCATGGCGCGGGTGCGGCGCGGCACGCTGCGTTTTCTGGTCGCTACCGATGTGGCGGCCCGCGGTATCGATATTCCGGATTTGTCCCACGTTATTCAGTATGAACCTCCGGAAGATCCCGAGGCTTATATTCACCGTGCCGGTCGTACAGGAAGGATGGGTGCAAGCGGAGTGGCCATCTCTCTGGTGGCGGAAATGGAAAGATTCAAGCTGCAAAACATTGCACGCTTTTATAAAATCAACATGGAGGAACGTCAGCTGCCCGACGATGAGGAAATAGAGCGGGTGGCGGCGGAAAGAATCACGGCGCTTCTGGAAGCGCGCCTGCGCTCCCGTGATAATCTGGAAATTGAACGCATGCAGCGTTTTGTGCCGCTTGCGCGAAATCTGGC
The DNA here is from genome assembly GCA_039679325.1 of Smithella sp. Lineage (GTDB taxonomy): Bacteria > Desulfobacterota > Syntrophia > Syntrophales > Smithellaceae > MVRV01. The sequence continues at coordinate 1,506 of JBDKVD010000284.1, read as the reverse complement.
GCAGGCTGAGGAGGAACTGACATTAATCGCCATGCTGCTTGATGATTATTACCAGCAATCACTACATGCGCCGCCTGTCGAACCCGCTGTTGTTCCCGAACAGCAAACCAGGCCTAAGCAGAAATCAGTACAAAAACGACGGGGGCCGCGTAATAAAAAGAAGGGACAAACTGAAAATAATGTTGGCTAAAACTTTTCATTGCGGAAGAATTGTCTGCGCCTTCGCGTTATTGGCTGTATTGATCTCTTGCTCAATGCTGCATAAAGAAGTTCCGGTAACACAAAAACCGGCGAAAGTTGCCGTTGTTTTAGGTGCGGGAGCTTCGAAGGGTTTTGCCCATATTGGAGTTTTAAAGATCCTCGAATTAAATAAAATTCCCGTCCATATGGTTGTCGGCACGAGCGCCGGTTCTTTTGTCGGCAGTTTGTATGCCTATGGATACAGCCCCTATGAACTGCAGTCAATTGCCCTCAATCTGCACAAAGACGATCTTGTCGACTATACCCTGCCGGATAACGGATTTATTAAGGGAGATAAACTCGAGAGTTTCATCAATATGAAAGTGAAATATACACCGATAAATAACTTCCGTACTGCTTTTTACGCCGTATCAGCAAATATTCAAACCGGTGAAGAGATGGTTTTCGGCCGCGGCAACACAGGCAAAGCGGTGCGCGCAAGTTGCGCAATTCCCGGCGTTGTTCAACCTCCTGTAATCAGTGGAATAATGTATGTTGATGGCGGCGTCGTGAGTCCCCTGGCGGTGGACGTCGCCCGCCGCTATGGCGCCGACGTTGTCATTGCCGTCGATATTTCGTCGAGTCTGGCCTCAGTTGCGCCCTCCGGCACCGTCGAAACGATAATGCGGGCTGTTGATATTATGTACAATAAAATTTCCGCCATTCAGATAAAAAATGCCGATGTCGTCATCAAACCCAATGTCGGATACATCGGGTCCAGTGATTTCTCCAAACGACACGAAGCAATTATGGAAGGCGAAAAGGCGGCCAATGCCGCCCTGCCGTCCATTAATCGGATCATCACGAAACTGCGCCGCGAAGGACGGTTGCCGTAGTTTAAATACCTTGACCAATTACCATGACAATTATGTCCGGTTTTTTCTGAAACGAACAAAGATGTACGCTTGAAAACGATTAATAATGGGCAAGCTGTTGTTTATTGGCGGTAATTGCGAAATGATTTCTTGGCACGTTGTTTGCCGTAATTCGAGGTTGGAATGGATTTGATTGAATTTCATTTTCATCCGGTAGATTAACAATCCAACCAGCGGAAACATCGTACTGAGGGGTCGTCTAATGGTAGGACAACAGGTTCTGGCCCTGTTTATCGAGGTTCGAGACCTTGCCCCTCAGCCATCTTATACCAATTCTAAATCAAAGCGCTATTTTTGTTGGCTTCGTCGTCGGCTTCCTCAACGTATGTATAATACGCCTCGTCACCTCCTCCTTGCCGCCGCAATATCATCTTTGATTTAGAAATGGTAT
>JBDKVD010000283.1:0-2550 GCA_039679325.1 Smithella sp. | reverse complement strand
CTTACTTCATCCAGAAAAATACTGCCTCCGTCGGCCTGGCGGAACTTTCCTTCCCGCCTGCGGTCGGCGCCCGTGAAGGCTCCTTTTTCGTGGCCGAATAATTCCGATTCCAAGAGCGTCTCGGTAAGCGCCGCGCAGTTTATTTTTACAAACGGTGCGCCGGCGCGAGGACTGTTATAGTGAACGGCATTGGCAATCATTTCCTTACCCGTTCCCGATTCGCCGGTAATCAGGATGGTTGCTTCCGTAGAAGCTACCTGAGAAACGATATCCAGTAGTTTAACCATTGCCGGGCTCTGACCGATGACACTCTGCCTGTCAAAACTCTCGCCCAGTCTCTCCTTCAAATATTCATTTTCTTTTTTGAGGCGGGTATGCTCAGTGGCGCGGGCAATGGCGATTTTTAATTCGTCGAAATCCAGCGGTTTAGTAAGATAATCGTAGGCACCTTTCTTCAAGGCTTTGACCGCCGTCTCCACAGAAGCATAGGCTGTCATAATGATTACCGGTATCGCCGGATTAATAATTTTGATTTGATCGAGGGCTTCAATCCCGGAAACATTGAGCATGCGAATATCCATCAAAATCAGGTCAAATGCACGCTTTTGAACTTCATCGACGGCAATTGATCCGTCATCCGCCTCAGAGATGTCATAGCCCCAGCTGCCGATCAGTTTTTTGAGCATGATCCGGTGCGCCAGGTCGTCATCTACAACCAGTATCGATTGTTTTATTTTCATCAGTATATCCTCTTAGTAAGGGAAAATGAGCGTAACGGTTGTTCCCTCGCCGCCTGTGCTTTCTACATTAATTGTCCCGCCGTGCGCCTCCATTATCTTTTGCACGACCGCCAGTCCCAGGCCTGTTCCCGCTGGCTTGGAAGTAAAATAGGGGTCATAGATATGCGGCAAATCCGCTTTCTCGATTCCCGTACCCGTATCGGAAACGATAACGTCAACACTATTTGCCCCCGGTGCAAGCCGGATTTTCAAACTGCCGCCGTCTTTCATCGCCGCCAGCGAGTTAAGAAAAATATTAAGCAGCACCTGCTTAACTTTATCGGAATCAACTTCCACGGGCGGCAAATTCGAGGCCATATCTGTCGTGATGTTAACATGATTATTTTTTGCGTCGGCAGCAATCAAACCCAATGTGTGTTGAATCAAATCGGGGAAATCTGTTTTTTCCCGCTTCAGCTGCAGAGGACGCGCGAATTCGATCAACTGGCTGATTACACGATTAAGGCGTTCCACCTCGGCAATCATAATGTCCGCCATTTCCTGGTCTTCTTCATCTCCGGCAAGGCGTTCCCTGAAGTACACGGCAAATCCCTTGAGGGAACTGAGCGGATTTCTGATCTCGTGGGCAACACCGGCAGCCAGGCTGGCAATGGAAGTCAGATGGCGGTTTTTTACCGCCTCTTTTTCCAATTGCCGCAGCGCCGTTACATCGCGCAGCAGAAGTATCTTTCCGATGGAAATTCCTTCGGAAGCAAGCGAGGCGGCAACAATCTCCAATGTTTTACTTTCCTTCCGTCCGGAAGCAAGCTGCAAATCTTCTTCCACCAGACCAACCTCATCGGGAAGTTCAGCAATGATTTTATACAAAGGTTCAGGCAACACCGATTGCGCCTGTTTGCCGATGGTATCATCGCAAACGGCATTCAAAATAGCGCCGGCTTTTTCATTGCAGGCGGCAACATCGCCGCTCTCATCGAGCGCAATAAGGCCGATAGGCATATTCTTCACCAGGGCTTGAGAAAAAACAGTAATACGGGAGAGCGAAGTACGCGCCGTACGATAGGCCTGGACGAGAAACAAGGAAACAATGGCTGAAGAGCCGGTCAGTAACAGGATGAAAGTAATAATGATTGTGTTACGGGTATCTTCCTTGTCGGCTTTTTCAATCATGGACATGTTAAAGCCGACGTAAATAATCATATCGTTGCTTTTGGGCGGCGGAATTGTTTGCATTTCATTATATCTTTGCCGGGGAAAGAGACCGCGATATACTTCAAATGTACCGGCGCCCTCCGGGTTGGCCGTCTGGCGCCATTTTTTATCCGGGCTTAAGGCAATTTTTTCCGTATCCAGATCCAGGCCATATCGCTGTCCGACCATGGAAGGATCACTGTCGGCGATTATATTGCCCTTGTTGTCGGTAATGACGATATAGTCAATATCCGCCTGCTGCGCTGTTTCCATCAGCAGTTTTTGTATTAAAAATAAATCCCTGACCTCCCGGCTTTGACTGCGCAAACCAGCCTCAAATGATCTGATCAGTGTTGCCCCTTTTTCTACCAGCAACTCAACTGCCTGTTCCTTCTGCCGCTGAAAGTGGGTAAAAGCCATCACGGCGGAAATCACCGCCAACACGGCAATTGCGCTTATTGCTACCCAGATTGATATGTCAAAACGGAATTTTTTCCTGGCTTTAATCTTCACAGCTGACTTTCCATTTAATGCCTGAGATAATTTTTACGAAATTGCTGATGGATATTATTTATCCAGACGGTTACTTTTACATGGATACATACTATCCATCAATCAA
>JBDKVD010000282.1:0-8249 GCA_039679325.1 Smithella sp. | reverse complement strand
TCCCAGTCTTTCCATGTGGTAATCGCCTGAAAAGCGTCCTGTCCGAGGATGAAATATAGTTCCAGATCTTCCATGTACTTGTTCAATATATATTCGACTGTTTCCACGGAATAGGATTTGCCCGGTTTTAAATTTTCCACATCCGAAAAGGAAAAGGAAACATTGCCGTCAATGGCTGCTCGCACCATCTGCTCGCGATGATAGAAAGAGGTGATCTGAGCTTCCAGCTTATGGGGCGGGTGCGAGGAAGGGATAAAGAAAATCCTGTTTAAATCAAAAATTTTCAGCATTTCTTCTGCTGCCCGCAAGTGTCCGAAATGAATCGGATCGAATGTTCCTCCCAATAAGCCCCATTTCATGTGCGCACCTGCCCATTGCCGTAGATGATAAATTTTGAAGTTGTTAATTCTTCCAGCCCCATCGGACCGAAAGCATGCAGCTTGGTAGTGGAAATGCCGATTTCCGCACCTAACCCCAGCTCGAAACCGTCGCTGAAGCGGGTGGAGGCATTGACCAGCACCGTCGATGAATTCACTTCATTCAAGAACCGCTGCGAATTCGTATAATCGGTAGTTATGATGGATTCCGTATGTAAGGAACCGTACTTCTCAATATGCGCCATTGCTTCGTCGATATTGTCGACTATGCGTACGGCGAGGATTAAGTCGAGATATTCAGTGTACCAGTCCGCTTCAGTGGCGGCTGCAATATCTTTTAATATCTTTCTGGTTTTAGTGCAGCCTATCAGTTGTACATTCAATTTTTTTAATGCCTCGGCAACAAGCGGCAGAAATTTACGGGCGATATCTTTATGCACGAGCAAAGTTTCCATGGCATTGCAAACACCGGGGCGCTGGGCTTTGGCGTTGCAGCAAATATTTACAGCCATTTCCATGTCTGCGTGGGCGTCAACGAAAATATGGCAGACGCCTTTGTAATGCTTGATCACCGGTATTTTTGATTGGGCAACCACCGCCCGGATTAAATCCTCTCCGCCGCGGGGAATTATCAAATCTATATATTCTTCCAGCTGCAGCATTTCATGTACTGCTTCCCGGTCGGTTATCGGGATCAACTGAATTGCTTCTTCCGGCAGCGAATTGTCGCGCAGAACTTTTTGCAGGATTGCGCAGATTGCCAGATTTGAATTTATTGCTTCCGATCCCCCCCTCAAAATTACCGCATTTCCTGATTTCAGGCAGAGCGCAGCGGCGTCGGCCGTCACATTGGGACGGGATTCATAGATGATGCCGATTACACCTAAAGGAATGCGCATCCGGCCGACCAGAAGGCCGTTGGGTCGGCGCCACATGGAGGTTACCTTGCCCAGAGGATCGGGAAGCGCGGCGACTTCTCTCAAGCCCTGGGCCATACTTTCGATTGTCTCCTTTTTCAGCGTAAGGCGGTCGATCATGGCTTTGGAGAGGCCTTGTTTTTCTGCGCCCGCGACGTCGCGGGTGTTTTCGGCGATGAGTTGATCGGAGTTTTTTATCAGTTCATCGGCCATCTGCATAAGGGCGTTGTTTTTTGCCGGGCAGGAAACGCGGGCGAGTCGCCGGGATGCCTCTTGTGCGTTTTGGGCTATTGTTTTTACGGAATTCTTTATATCCATTTGACTGTCCTATGCCGGGAAATAAAACTACTTGCTTTTTTCGCAATTATTGGTAAAAGCCGCTCCGGCTGCCAAAACCGTTGATAATTTACAAATGCAGCAATCTTCAGCTCTTGTCAAAAAAACTTAGCATATTTACAAGACAATAGTTTTCATGTCAAGGCCTTTGCCTGGTGGAACATAAATGAGTCAACTAAGAATTAAAGCCGGTAAAAGGGCCTATGAAATTATTAAAGACGGCGGATTTAATTATGATTCCATTTCCACCTATTTCGGACCGGCCGTCGGTCCCCGCTGGCTCGTCTCCAGCGGTTTTGACTTGACCCTGATCAACGAAAATATTTTAGGCCGGAAGCGGATCGTCCATTTAATCGGTTCATCCGCCGGCGCCTGGCGATTCGCCGCCTGGCTTCAGCCGGCTGCTCCTCTCTGCTATCAAAAATTACTCGATGCTTATATTGACGTCAAATTTACAAAAGCTGATACTCCCGCAACAGTTCTGGAGAAGTTAACAGCTATAATCAATTCGTATGTGGAAGACGACGCGCTGCCCTTTGCCCTGGCTCATAAAAAGTACCGTTTAAGTGTAATTACCGCCCGCGCGCGCAATCTGGTCGCTTCGGAAAATACGTGGCTGCAGAAAACAGGTTTGGCGGCCGGTTTTTTATTGAATTTTTTCAGCCGGAATAATATTTATCGATTTGCCGACCGCGTTGTTTTTTATCAGGGTGCGAAGCCGCCGGCCTTTTGCCTTCATCCCCGCTTTCGCGGCTCATTTGTCCGGATAAATGAAATTAATTTCAAACATGCCGTGATGGCCAGCGGCGCCGTCCCGCTTGTTGTGGCCGGTGTGCGTGATATTTACGACGCACCCTGCGGAGTCTACCGGGACGGCGGCTTGATTGACTATCATTTAACCCATCAGTTCGCCGCCGCGGAGAATGACATTGTGCTGTTTTTTCATCACGAGGAAAGAATCATTCCGGGCTGGCTGGATAAGAAGTTTCTGCGCCGCGTGCCGGGTGCGGAAACCTTAAGCAATGTCCTGATGATCTTTCCTTCGCCAGGTTTCGTGGAAAAGCTTCCAGGGAAAAAGATTCCCGACCGGACGGATTTTCTTACTTATATCGATGATCAGGAGACGAGAATTAAAAATTGGCGCAGGGCGGTGGAGCTTTCCGCTCCCCTGGGTGAAGAATTTTTAGAGCTTGCAGCCAGTGGTAAAATAAGGGACGTAGTCGAAAGACTGTAAGAAAATCTCATCTTTCATACTTGATCAAGGAGTTTAAATGGAATTGTCGGAGAAGGTAGCTTTTCTGAAAAAAGTTTTAAAAGATTGCTGGCTTTGCCCGCAGCGATGCCACATTGACCGTACACAGGGAGAGATCGGCTTCTGTCTGCTGCCGGCAAAAATTATTATAGATTGCGCCTTGCCTCATCATGGAGAAGAGCCGCCTCTTTCGGGAACGCGTGGAGCCGGAACTATTTTTTTCTCTTCCTGTAATTTACGCTGCATTTACTGCCAGAATTACCAGATTTCTCATCAGGTGGAAGGACGGGAGCTTGATCCTCCGGAGCTGGCGCAGGTGATGCTCGATCTGCAAAAGCGCGGCTGCCACAATATCGACGCCGTGACGCCTACACCCCAGACGCCTTTAATTATGGAAGCGCTTCTGCTGGCGCGGGAACAGGGCTTAAAAATTCCCTTTATCTATAACTGCGGCGGATACGAAAGCCCCGGCATTATAAAAATGCTCGATAAAATGGTGGATATTTACCTGCCGGATTTCAAATACGGCATCGCGGAAGACGGCGCCGAGTTTTCGGGTGTCTCCGACTATCCGCGCTACGCCCTTGATTCTTTGAAGGAGATGGTGCGCCAGGTGGGCGACAAGCTGGAAATAGAAGATGGTCTGGCCAAAAGGGGAGTTATCGTACGCCATCTGGTTCTTCCGGGCAAACTGGAAAATTCGAAGGAAGTCTTCCGCCTGATCAAAAAGGAGATATCAACGGCGGTGACGATCAGCCTCATGTCGCAATACACCTCCATTGACAAGGTGCGCAACCATCCGCTGCTGGGACGCCGGATTACCGCCGAAGAATACCAGCAGGTTCTCGATTACGCCCTCGATCTGGGTTTCGAAAATCTCTTTATTCAGGAAGTCAGCAACAATGCCTTAACCCCTGATTTTGCCAGCGACAAACCGTTTGGTTAAGGAAATAGGATAACGACGAAATTATCTGCAGGCGGCAAGCACAGCGGAACGCCGATCAGGTGCACGAACAGGCTGAAGAATCTTATACCAAGTCGCATTCTTTGCCTAACTTTGTTGGCTGCGTCGTCGGCTTCCTCAACGTATTAACAATACGCCTGCGGAGCCTCCTTCTTGCCGCCGCGTTATGCTTTGAATACAATTCGGTATTAAAATGCAAAAAGCCGCTGTAAAACGGAAATGACCTTTGATTGAGTTTCTGAATCAAGAGAACCGAGTTTTTTTATAAGTCGCTTTTTGTCTATTGTTCGTATCTGATCCAACACAATGTGCCCTTTTTTCTCCTTAAATTCACATTTAATTCGTGTGGGATATTCTCTCCCTGCTGTTGTCATCGGGGCAACGATAACGGTGTGTATATACCGATTCATTTCATCGGGAGAAATAATCACACAAGGTCTTGTTTTCTGAATTTCAGAACCAATAGTAGGATCGAGATTTATCAAATACACATCGAAGCGATTTACTACCATTGCCATTCCTCTTCATCCCAGTAATTTGAGATGATTTCGTCTCCGTCTATCAATTTGTCATGACCGTTTTTCGCCATTGTCTTGAAAGCATTATCCCAACCTGCCCTTGGATTTGAGATTGGGCGTATGATGATTTGGTTTGTCTCTACCTCAAGTTCAACGTCATCCACAATTCCCGTTTGATCGAGTAGTGGTTTTGGAATGCGGATTCCCTGGGAATTACCTATCTTTACAATGTGTGCCCTCATTATTTTACCTCCATGAATTAATGGTGTGCACATTGTAATTACATTTAGCATCAAAGTCAAGAATTCTATTGATTATTGTATTATGTTCAGTTTTCAGTCGTCGGTAAGGTGCGGCGTTCGTTTTTGCCAAATATTGGTTAAAATGTGAATGGTGGTTCCGAAATAACCATCTTAATGAGCGCATCGGCATCTTTTATCTGCTGGGCGGTTCCGTTGACCGTCAGCCAGATGCTCCCCTCTGCGCCGCAGACTCCCCCGCTTGCAGTAAGCTCGGCTTGAGCTCCCGTCAAAAGGGCAATGGCGTCGATTTCGGTAAAAACCTGGCCCGGAACCGGAAAAAAACGTGGTCCTTTTGCTTCCGGAGCATTGAGCTGCCGGGCGATGGCATCTAAATCCCCGTCAATGCGTTTTTCCAGCCCGACGGGAAGAAGGAGGTGAACGCGCCTTCCCACCACCGCCTGCAGCGCTGCGCCGATTGTTCCCGCTTTGGGATGCCCAATCAGAATGGCAGCTCGTTTATGACGTAAATCCAGAGCGTTGGCGCCTTTCAGGATGATATCTCCCTCTTTCAGGTCATCCACAACATCGAAAATCGTTTTGCCTTTTTGCCGGATTCCGTTGGCGATTACAACATCACCGGGAAACTCATTTTCATCAGGCAAATATCCGGCTTCACTTGCCTGTCGATGTGGAGGAAGGGTGATTCCCCGGAAAAATCTCCGCCTGGAGAAGCCTTGTCCTTGCCCGATCGACGCCAGTATCTCCTCGGCAACATAGCCGTTTGTCGTCCCGGCTATAACAACAAGGGTGCCGGTTTTCAGGACGGAGGACACTACAGGATGAGAAGCCAATGCTTTTCCTATCAAACGTTTCCCGGCAGCCGGTGTAAGAACATACTGTTTCACTTCATACCTCCCACTATAAGCAGAGAATTAATTGTTTATTTAATTATTTACGCAATTAAGGCTAGGGCATGTTAAAAATGGAGACTCCTTTGGGCGGTTTGAATTGGAACATTTTTTCGTTTAGGCCTATATTGTTGGAAATATTCGAAAATTTCAGCAATGTGGTGTTGCCCAGGGCATCGGTAAAACTGACCTGTAAAATAAGAAAAGTGTTCTTATCAACCGTTACCTGAAAAGGCTGTAAAGCGGGGGTTGTCTCCCGCGGGATTAAAAGCAGTAAATAATTGCCTTGTTTGTCCAGAGCCTGGGGTTCAGCGTATTTAATAGTGAAATCATCTTTTAATTTTCCCAGTCCGGATAAAAACTTAATTAAGGTTTTCGATTTAAAAATGTAATCGGCTTCCTGTACATAGGCGACTTTTTCCTCGGGAAGGTAAAGCCAGGCTTTTCTGGAATTGATAACCAGTTTTTTTGCCTTGGGCCGGGAATAGTTCCAAAGCATGCTTTTGGGATTTTTGAAAAAAACCGTTCCTTCTTCGGTGTCTGTTTTCTTTATGGATTTTATTGTTGTTTGTTGAAGGAAGCCGGCTTTGAAATCCCGGGTTTTCTCGTACTTCTGCTGAAGCCGGACGACGACTTCATCTATCGGCGTGGGCGTCAATGTTATGGCGGTGCCGGGCGCCAATATAATGAATAGTGTACAAATAATCGTCGCGGTAAAGATAAGCTGTTCATTTCTTTTTAAAAAAAATTTCATTACTTTTCCTTATGAAAAACCCGGGAAAACATTTCCCGGGATATGTTGCTTTTTAGTAAAGTTTATGTACTTTGACCTGCATTGCTCTAAGTGGCTATGAATAAAGAATATATTTATAAACCATTGATAATATTTAATAAATATTCTTGCCCGAATCTTATGCAATTTGGTGTAACCTGCTAACAATTGCATACTTGCAAATATTATCCACAAGGTTATCCACAAGTTTTTCCACAATGTTGTGGAATACAAATCCAAGTGCTTGTATACAAGGAAAAAAAATCTAAATTCACCCTTTTTTAACTTTTTTCCCGTTCAATATTTTGACGCGCCAGCCAAACGGATCTTCTTTCAGCCCATATTGAATCTGGAGTATTTCGTTATAAAATTTTTCGGCAAGTGGACCGGCTTTGCCGTCGTTGATTAAATATTCTTTACCGCGAAAATAAAGTTGTCCCACCGGAGAGATGACTGCGGCGGTTCCGGAGGCAAAAGCCTCTTGAAGTGTTCCATTTTCGGATGCCGATATAACTTCCTGAATAGTTATAGGCCTTTCGGCAACTTTTGTTCCTAAAAATTCCGCCAGTTTAATCACCGAATTACGGGTGACACCCGGCAGGATCGTTCCGGCCAGCGGCGGTGTAATCAATTCGTTACCGATAACAAAGAAAATGTTGCTGGTGCCCACTTCTTCAATATACTTCTTTTCGACGGCATCAAGCCACAAAACCTGGGTATAACCCATTTTAGTGGCAAGTTGGCTGGCGTAGAGACTGGCTGCATAATTTATGGCCGCTTTAATGTTGCCTGTCCCTCCCTTGGTCGCCCGCACATATTCTTCCGATACATACATCTTTGTCGGGGAAAATCCCTGCGGATAATAGGCTCCCACCGGTCCCACAACGATAAAAAAGAGAAATTCATTGGCCGGATGAACGCCCAAAGCGGGCTCTGTGGCAATCATTGTGGGGCGGATATAAAGGGATGTGCCTTCACCGTGGGGTATCCAGTCCTTTTCCAAAAGAACCAGTTTTTTGATGGCATCATAAAAGATTTCTTCATCCATGGGCGGCATGCACAATTTTTCCGCCGAAACGCTCATTCTTTTAATGTTTTCCAGGGGACGGAAAAGATAAATTGATCCATCCGTGCCGCGGTATGCTTTCAGGCCTTCAAAAATTTCCTGGGCGTAATGCAGGCACATGGCCGTCGGTTCCAATTGCAGAGGGCGGTAAGGTTCAATAATTGGATCATACCAGCCTTTTCCTTCCTTATACTTGATGTTGAAAAAATGGTCGGTGAATATTTTGCCAAAGCCAAGCTTTGATTCATCAGTTGGTTTAACTTTCCTTTTTTTAGGCGACGCTTTTTTGATTTTGATTTCCATAATTTTCTCTTCCTCCAAGTAGTCTTCTTCGGAATTTGGTATTTACTCCCGGAAGAATCTGTTTAATCTAAGCTATTAAAATTACACTGTCATCCATGATGAACTCGTAAAAGTCGTAAAATTAACAATTTTCAGACGACCTCGTAAAATACCCTGAAGGGCACGCGAGGTCGCAGGCAAGGCGCGCGAATACCGAGGAATGAGGAGTACTTAGCGTATGCCGCAGGTAGCCTGCCCCGGCGAAGGCCGGGGAGGGATGACGCGCAACGCAGCATCCGGCCTTTTTACGAGGCCGTCATACTGAATCAATGGTGATAATGCGGGGGCGGCTGGATGACAAACGCCCCGAAAGCCGAAGACCTTGGCCTGAACCGGGGCAGGCTGCGTCAGCAGAGGTAAAGCTTGATTTGGAATTGGAATTGCTATAAACATTGCGTTGGACTCGGGGGTACAGGCAATGATCCCCACGACAATAAACAGTGTATTGTTAGTTTCGATTTTATTTAAAATATAACAGCTGGTACTGGTGGTGAAAATTATCTTATGAAAATTACATTTCTGGGGGCCGCAAGAACTGTTACCGGATCTTGTCAC
>JBDKVD010000281.1:0-3997 GCA_039679325.1 Smithella sp. | reverse complement strand
CGGCCAATCCGGGGGAAAGTTTCATGGATAGAATGATCGGACTGGTCGAGGGCGCCCGGCGTCAGAAAACGCCCAATGAAATTGCTTTGACCATTCTTCTTTCGGCGCTTACGGTGATCTTCCTGGTCGTCATCATGACATTGAAAATGTTCGGCCTTTATTCGGGCATTTCTTTCACCATTACCGTTCTTGTGGCACTGCTGGTTTGTCTTATTCCCACAACTATCGGCGGACTGCTTTCCGCCATCGGTATCGCCGGAATCGACAGGCTCGTGCAGAAAAATGTACTGGCTATGAGCGGCAGGGCCGTGGAGGCGGCAGGTGATATCGACGTTCTGCTGCTGGATAAAACGGGTACGATCACTCTGGGCAACCGTCAGGCTACGGAATTTATTCCAGCTCAGGGAGTTGACGTCAGTCAACTGGCCGATGCGGCGCAATTGTCCTCACTGGCGGACGAAACCCCGGAGGGACGCAGCATTGTTGTTCTGGCCAAACAGTATGGCCTGCGGGGACGATCAATCGGCGAGATGCCCCATGCGACATTTGTTTCTTTTACCGCCCAGACGCGCATGAGCGGTATCGATATAGACGGTAAAAAAATCCGTAAAGGAGCACCCGACGCACTGAAAAATTTTATCGGCGGGGATTTTCCTCCGGAAGTCAGAGAGACTATGGATAATATCGGTCGTTCCGGAGGAACTGCCCTGGCGGTTGCAGAAAATGAGCGTGTTCTGGGTGTCATTCATCTGAAAGATATTATCAAAGGAGGCCTGAAAGATCGCTTTGCCCGGTTCCGGGCAATGGGGATTAAGACGGTCATGATTACCGGCGACAACAGAATAACAGCCGAGGCTATTGCGCGGGAAGCGGGTGTTGATGATTTTCTGGCCGAAGCAAAACCGGAGGACAAACTTGCCCTGATTCGCAATGAGCAGGCCGCAGGCCACCTGGTGGCGATGACCGGCGACGGCACGAATGATGCGCCGGCGCTTGCTCAGGCCGATGTGGGCGTCGCCATGAATACGGGAACTCAGGCGGCCAAGGAAGCAGGCAATATGGTCGATCTGGATTCCAACCCCACGAAGCTGATTGAAATCGTAGAAATCGGCAAACAGATGCTCATCACGCGGGGAGCGTTGACTACGTTCAGCATTGCTAATGACGTGGCAAAATACTTCGCCATCATCCCGGCCATGCTGATCGGCCTTTTTCCGGAAATCGCCCCGTTAAATATCATGGGTTTGAGATCGCCGCAGAGCGCCATTCTCTCAGCCGTTATCTTCAATGCCGTTATTATTGTTTTACTGATTCCCCTGGCATTGCGTGGTGTCCGGTTTCTGCCTGTCAGCGCTACCGCATTATTGCGGCGCAATTTGCTGCTATACGGCCTTGGCGGCCTTATAGCGCCCTTTGTGGGTATTAAACTGATTGACATGCTGATTGGTGTTTTGCCCTGGGCATGAGGAAAAACAATTATGTGGAAAATAATAATTAACGAATTGCGAATTTCCATGGCGGTTTTACCGGGGCTGGCAGTGCTGCTGTGTTGCATCTATCCCGCTTTGATCTGGATTGTCGCTCAAAGCGTATTTCCGGAACAGGCCAACGGATCAATGGTTAAAAGTGGCGGGCGTATTGTCGGTTCAGCGCTGATTGCCCAGAACTTCGTTAATCCCGCTTATTTTCATCCACGTCCTTCCTCAGCCGGAGAAGAATATAACGCCGCCAATTCCGGCGGCAGCAATCTGGGACCGACATCCCGGAAACTTATCGAGACCGTTGCCGCCCGTATCAATGATTACCGCAGTGAAAATAACCTGGATGCAAATACACCTGTACCGGCCGATGCCGTGACTGCCTCCGCCTGCGGCCTTGATCCCCATATCAGCCTGCAAAACGCGCTCCTGCAGGCTCGGCGTGTGGCCGCATCCCGCGGTATCACCGAAGATGATCTTCGCAAAATGATTGCCGCTCATACCGAGGGCCGTGATTTGGGGATTTTGGGTGAGAAGCGGGTGAATGTTCTGCTGCTTAATCTGGATCTGGATAAGCGCAAGTGACGAAATTAACGAGGAAACATGAGCATAGACAGAGCTGATGCCTTTCTGAGAATGATCCAGCGCAGCCGGCGGGGTAAGTTAAAAATATACCTTGGCTACGTTGCCGGTGTGGGAAAAACATATGATATGCTTCAGGAAGCGCATCGGTTGAAGGAAGCAGGCATTGATATTGTTGTTGGACTGGTGGAGACGCATGGCCGTCCCGATACGGCCAAACTGGTGGAGGGGCTGGAAGTAATTCCCCGGCACCGGATCGAGTATCGCGGAGTCGTCCTCGAAGAGATGGATGCCGATGCAATTTTAACGCGCAAACCTCAAATAGTTCTGGTTGACGAATTGGCCCATACCAATGCTCCGGGAAGCCGCAACGCCAAACGCTATGAAGACGTTCAGGAGATTCTGGATGCCGGCATCCATGTGATCAGCACTCTCAATATTCAGCATCTGGAAAGCCTCTACGATGTCGTGGAACAGGCAACGGGCGTTAAAGTACGCGAGAGAATTCCTGATTCCGTTCTCACGGAAGCTGATCAAATCGTTAATGTTGACCTGACTTATCAGGATCTGCAGGAACGGCTCAAGGCCGGGAAAATATATCCCAGAGAGCGTATCACGACGGCGCTGCAAAATTTTTTCAAGAAGACCAATCTTGATCAGCTCCGGGAACTCACCTTACGGGAAATGGCGGCGCACATTGATATGAGCTATCATAATCCGCTGCAGGAAGAAATATCGGCAACGCCCGATCAGGTTATGGTCTGTCTGAGTTCCCGCGGGCCCAACAGCGAAAAACTTTTGCGCTACGCTTCGCGGTTTGCGGGAAGGCTCAACAGAAACTGGTATGCTATTTATGTTCAGACTCCTTCGGAAGAGCCTGCCGCAATCGAAGCATCAACGCAACGTATCCTCTCCGATACTCTTACCCTGGCTAAACAACTGGGTGCAATCGTCTTTACTTTCAAAGGCGAGGATATTGCGAAGACAATTTTACAAGTGGCGAAAGAATACCGTGTGGGGCATATTGTCATTGGCAGTCCCGGTAAATTACCGTTTTGGAAAAGATTGCTAGGCCGTCGCAACGTTGTGGATCAACTAATTGAGAATTCCCGCCATGTTAATATTATTGTTCTGAACACTATGCATGAAGAGCCGGCCCATATTCCAAGGCCTGTCGCCGAGACGAAATTACCGGTACAAAAAGTGCTGCCACCCGCCGAAGCTTTACCCGAATTACTATTGAGCCATGTTGCCTCTGAAGAAAGCATTATCATCTGGGATAAGCCGCTTTTGAAGGAAGAACTATTGCGGGAACTGGCGGGTTTGATCTGGGAGGAGATAAAAATTATGTCGCCGGCGTTGATTCTTGATGCAGTTCTGGAAAGAGAAAAACAGGGTTCAACATTCCTTAATGAAGGTGTTGCTTTTCCGCATGCACGGCTTGAAGGACTTGCCGAATCCCATGTGGCCATTGGAATAACGCGGGGAGGGATTGCCGATGTCGCCACTGAAAAGCCCGTTGAATGCGTGTTTCTCATTCTAACGCCGACGTCCCGTCCCAATGACATGGTTCAGCTTCTGGCTTTAGTAAGCAAGGCTTTTCGGGAGCGTCAATTCATGAAGAACCTGCGGATTGCCGAAACACCAGGTAATGTGATGAATGCGATTCGGAATTGGGAGTCAGGCCGGGATGAAAGCAAATAGTACTGCTTTATATAATTTTTTTCTTATCCTCACCAATAAAGCAGCGGGGATCTTCGGCCAGGTAGTCGCCGCCGCTGTAAGTGTATGCCCGTCCACGGCAGCCGCCGCAAACGGTTTTGTAATTGCCATTCACCGCAAACATAAAAGTTATTCCATTTCTAAATCAAGCGCTACCTTTGTTGGTCCTTCGGCAGGCTCAGGGCAGGCTTAAAGCTGATAGTCAGTCATGGTGA
>JBDKVD010000280.1:0-3164 GCA_039679325.1 Smithella sp. | reverse complement strand
TACGCGACTGGTATTTAAAAAAGAAGAAAAGAAGCGAGCAGGATAAAGATCTGCTGTTTGCACAAATCAAAGAAGCGGGGCAGGGCTTGCTCAGCGTCCAGAAAGTGCAGGTCGATCCGGAAAAAGTACGCCGCAAAAAAACGGGATCGGTCGGTTTTTGTCCCGTCTGCGGCGAAGCCTACCCGTTGCGCGACGGGAATTCATGCCGCAACTGTCAGGGCGAAACGCCTTACAGCAATGTAACTGCCGTCAGCTGAAAAAGAAAACTATTCATTTGGGAGGAATATTTTTTTGTGATGAAACAAAGCACAATCCTGAATCGTCTTTATGACAAACTTGAATCCTCCGCAGAAGACAGACGGATTACCGACTTGCGTGTCGGGTTAAGTTATGTGGGAGTCAGACTGGATAACAATGCGGCGGGTCTGGCTGCCGTTTTGCCGGATATGACAATCAGAGGCTGCACGGTGTTGGCTGATGCCGGTTCTTATGCGGGCTCTCCGGCAAAGAATGTATTGAAATACCTCATCGATGTAAAAAATTCTCTCCATGTGGCCATTGGTCTGGCTACCGCCAATGCGCTGATCGGGTCTTCTCTTGATAAAGATAAAACGGAAGACCGGGAGGCAACCACATATTTTAACCTTCAGCCCGGAGAAAAAGTAGCCATGGTCGGGCTTTTTGGTCCACTTGTCGAACGAATCCGTGCTGCCGGTGCCGTTCTGACGGTGATTGAAAAAAACCCCGATCGACTGGCAATACTTTCTCCCGAAGCAAAACAAAAGGCGCTTCAGGATTGCGATGTCGCCATCATCACCGCCACCACACTTCTCAATGGCACCTTTGAAGAAACCGTCAGCTTTTTGGGTGCGCCGCGCCTGGTTGCGCTAATGGGTCCGTCCACACCTCTTATACCGGCAATTTTTCAAGATACACCGGTCACACACCTGGGCGGCGTGGCCGTTCAAGATCCTCTGCACATGCTGCAGATTATTTCCGAAGGCGGCGGTACACCGGCGCTACGGCCTTATCTGCGCTTTGTTAATCTGATTTTGAATCAATAAATTTAAAAGACTCAAAATCACAACTGAATGGGCGGAGAGGGTTATGTTTTATTTGACATATAAACATGATTCCTGTATGTTCGCCGCGCCCAAAAGCTCTACGATAAGAAGAGCAGCAAAGCACCTGCTCACTTTTTTAAAATAAAATCATATTACGATTGATCAATAAAGGATTTGAAGTGTTACACTATATACCGGATTCCGAAATTGAAAGATTCATTAAAGAAGACATACCATACGGTGATCTGACAAGCCATCTTCTCGGTATCGGCTCAAAACGCGGGAAAATCATTTATTCGACCCGAGAGGAAACTTCCCTCTGCTGCACGGAAGAAGCATCCAGACTTTTGAATAAACTCGGTGCCGTTACAACACGCATGCTGCCGAGCGGAGCAATAGTACCTCCCGGAACTGAATTTCTGGAAGCCGAAGGAACGGCTGAGGCTCTGCATGCGGGGTGGAAAGCGGCTCTCAATCTCCTGGAATACGCCTCGGGCATTGCCGGCCGAACAGCGCGCATCGTAGAGGCCGTAAAATCCGTTAACCCGAATATAACTGTAGTAACAACGCGAAAATCTTTTCCCGGTACAAAAGAAATAGTCATTAAAGCAGTTATTACCGGAGGAGCCCTTCCTCACAGATTGGGGCTTTCAGAGACAATCCTGATTTTCAAACAGCATACGGCCTTTATGGGTGGACTTAGTGAATTTTTAAAAACAATCCCGTCTCTACGCGCCAGAGCTAAAGAAACCAAGATTATCGTTGAGGCGGAAAGTATACCCGAGGCGGTGCAGATTGCCAAAGCGGATGTTGATGTTGTTCAGGTTGATAAACTAAAACCAGAGGAATTAATAATCCTGGTCAATGAATTACGGCCCGTCAGTCCTGCTGTGAAAATATCCGCTGCAGGCGGCATCAACGAAGCCAATGTCGCAGCATACGCAGCAACAGGAGTCGATATCATTGTTTTATCTTCCGTTTATTTCGGTAAACCCGCAGACATGAAAGTCGTCATTCTGCCTGAAAAATAATCCTGGAGGTATTAATGAAATGAAGCGATTTATTCTGATAATTGTAATGATTATGGCGTTGAGCTCTTCGGCGCTTGCCGGAGAGATAACCTTTGGGGCAGGCGTAGGACTGAAGGACGTCCTCAATGAACTTGCCGCCTCTTTCGTCAGGATCAATCCATCAATAAAGATAACAAAGAATTATGCAGCATCCGGGGTTCTGGCAAAACAGATTGACAGTGGCGCTCAAACAGACATTGTTTTTGTAGCCAATGTAAAATGGATGGACTACATGAAGGAAAAGAAGCACGTTGATGCCGGGACTATCAGGCCCTTTGCTTATAATACGCTGGTTTTTGTCGGTAAAGGCAAGCCGGTCATTTCCAGGATAGAAGAATTGCCAAGACTCGAAAAGATAGCAATCGGCAGCCCGAAAAGTGTACCTGCCGGAGAATACGCCATGGAAGCGATCAGGAAGACAGGGATTGACAAACAGCTGGATAAAAACCTTGTTATGGCACGTGATGTGCGTGAGTGCCTGATGTACGCAGAACGCGGCGAGGTTGACGGTGCTTTTGTTTACAGGACGGACGCACTGCTTTCCAAAACAGTTAATATTTGGTTTACTGTTCCGCAAAAGCTCTATTCCAGAGTCGTTTACATGTCGGCTCTGACCGTGTCGGGAACAATAAATCAGGATGCAGTCAAATTCTTTACGTTTTTGCGCTCCGCCGAAGCCAGGGCAATTCTGCTGAAATACGGATTTGAAGACCGGTAATTCCTTTATAAAAAAAATGCGTAATAAATTTAGAAAAGGAGGAAGTACGTATGAAGAAAATGTTTAAAAGTTTGTTTTTGGGTTTTATTGCCTTTATGCTGTTTGCCGTACCTGCCCAGGCTGCCGACATCAATCTGTCTGCTGCCGCCAGCATGAAAGAGGCGATCAGTGAACTTGCCAATAACTTTACAAAAAAGAATCCCGGCGTCAAATTTCAGAACAATTTTGGAGCATCGGGCGCGATTGCCAAACAGATAGAAAACGGAGCCCCGGCCGATCTTTTTTTCTCGGCTAATCTGAAATGGATGGATT
>JBDKVD010000279.1:0-14203 GCA_039679325.1 Smithella sp. | reverse complement strand
ACGCCATCGCTACGGGAATTATGGCTGTCGGCATGATGATTCCCGCGATGGCCAGCGGCTGGATTCAGGAAATACTGGGCTACAAAAATTTCTATTTCTGGATTCTGCTCACCACCATCCCCGGCTTTATCGTCGCGGCACTGGTGAAGATCGATCCGGAATACGGGAAGAAGTAGCAATAAATAATTGCATTAATTAAAGATTTAGCGTAATTTCTGTTTACAAAAAACAAGTTCATCCCCTGATATTGACCTGCCGGAACTTTCTTAAGAGGATCGAGAATGACACAGAAAGAAATTGACCGTGCTGATAAAACTTATCTGAGCTTTGTCCGGGAAATAAAAGATAGAGTTGTGTTTGCGAGATAACGGCGGCTCGCGCCATTAACCGGGAACTGATTCATCTTTACTGGGACATCGGAAAAGCAATTGTCGAGCGGCAAAAGAAGCATCGTTGGGGTAATGCGGTGGTGGAAATGCTGTCGAAGGATTTGCAGGCGGAATTTCCTTCCGTAACGGGCTTTTCTCCGCGCAACCTCTGGGATATGAAAAGGCTTTACGAAACGTATGCCGGCGCCCCGCCAATTCTGCGACAGCTTGTCGCAGAATTACCCTGGGGGCATAATATTCTTATTCTCCAACAAGTCGCTGAAGAACCAGCACGCCGTTATTATCTTGAGGCCGCAGCCAATTTCGGCTGGAGCCGCAACGTGCTGCTCAATCAAATTAAAGCCGATGCCTTTGAGCGCGCGCGTCTGGAAAAAAAGACGCATAATTTCCCCGCCGTCCTGCCTTCGTATCTGGCGGAACAGGCTGACGAAGCGCTCAAAAGTTCTTATAATCTGGAGTTTCTGGGAATCAGTCGCGAAGTCAAGGAACGGGAACTGGAAAACCGTCTGATTGAACGCCTGCGTGATTTTATTCTCGAACTTGGTTATGGATTTTGCTTTGTGGGCAGACAGTATCGTCTTGCTGTCGGGCAAAATGAATACCTTGTTGATTTGCTTTTTTACCATCGTTTTTTGAAGGCACTGGTCGCTATTGAATTGAAGATAGGAAAGTTTGAGCCGGAGTATGCCGGCAAAATGGATTTCTATCTGAATCTGCTCAACGATAAAGAAAAAGCGTCGGACGATAATCCCTCCATCGGTATTATCTTGTGCGCGAAAAAAGATGATATGGTGGTCGAATTCTCTTTGAGGACCAAAACAAATCCCATTGGTGTGGCCGAATATCATTTGACCAAGAGATTGCCTAAAGAGTTCAAAGGCAAGTTGCCGACGGAAAAAGAGTTGCGCATGGCGCTGTTAAATGAATCGGATACGGGAAAGTAGATATGTCCAAGCCAGGAGAATATAAAACAGTCTTTTATGTCATCGGTACGGGAATTATGGCCCTCGGCATGATGATTCCCGCGATGGCCAGCGGCTGGATTCAGGAAATGCTGGGCTATAAAAATTTCTATTTCTGGATATTGCTCACCACCATTCCCGGCTTTATTGTGGCGGCGCTGGTGAAGATTGATCCGGAGTATGGGAAGAAGTGACAGGCCGGGCTTGTGAAGGGAAATGGCTGTGAGAACATTTGCCGATAAGGTCATAGAATTTAATAAATTCCCTTGATTTCCAGGGAATCTTACCCAAGGAAATCAGAATCATGAACCCTTTTAAAGAAAATGAAGAAACAATCCCAATTTCATCTTCCTTTTATAAGAAATACTATAATGACAACAATCCGCGTCATTTAATTTTAGGCATCAACCCGGGAAGGTTTGGCGCAGGTGTAACAGGGGTACCTTTTACCGATACGAAACGGCTGAGAGACAAATGCGACATAAAATATTCCGGCAAAGAAACCCACGAGCCATCGTCGGTATTTATATATGAAGTAATAGAGGCATACGGAGGCATCGATAAATTTTATAATGCTTTTTACATCAACTCGGTGTGTCCCCTGGGTTTTACCATCAGTGATGCCAATGGTAACGAAAAGAATTATAACTATTACGACAGCAAAGAATTAACCGCTACCGTTTCGGATTTTATTGTTGACAGCATTAAGACGCAAATAGGGTTCGGAATAAAAACTGATATTTGCTATTGTTTCGGGACCGGGAAGAATGAAAAATTTCTAGGTTTGATAAACAAGGAGAATGCTTTTTTTAAAAAGATAATCGCGCTGGAGCATCCAAGATATGTTATGCAATACAAATCAAAATTCAAGAACCAGTACATCGCCAAATATATTAAGGCATTTGGTCAGGTAAGATGATTGATCCGGAGCACGAGAAGAGGTAGCAGAATATTTATTTGCATTAATAGCCAATGGAGATTGCCCTCGACGAATTTCTTCTCTTTGCCCGCAGGTTGCTTTAGTCTCGCCATTAAAATGTTGCATTGTTTTTGATAAGTTGTATTATTCGCGAGACTGAAATTCCCAAATAAATCTTGTTGGGTTTTGTCTGTCAAAAAATCACTATTTAGTCAAAAAGCATTGAACTTTTACCCCAACGGGGCGAAAGTAAGTTACCAATAAGATTTAATCACTACCTCAAGGAGCTGCCAAATGGCGGATAACAACGAACTGGAAAGAACCCTCTGGGCGGCGGCGGACAAGATGCGCAACAACATGGATGCCGCACAATACAAGCATGTCGTTCTGGGGCTGATATTTCTCAAATACATTTCGGATGCTTTTAACGATCTGCACGAAAGACTCAAAGAAGGCAAGGGTGAGTTTGAGGGCGCTGACCCGGAAGATCGCGACGAATACCTTGCTCATAATATTTTCTTCGTACCGGAGAAAGCCCGGTGGCAGTTTTTACAGGATCGCGCCAAGCAGCCGGAAATAGGCAAGCTTGTTGACGAGTCGATGGAAGCCATCGAGAAAATCAATCCGCCACTGAAAGGCGTTCTTCCCCAAATCTATGCCGATCCCGACCTGAACAAACAACGGCTGGGTGAACTGATTGATCTCATCGGTACGATCGGTCTTATGCAGGATGCTGGAAAATCCCAGGATTTACTGGGCCGTGTATACGAATATTTTCTGGGGCAGTTTGCAGACGCCGAAGGCAAGAAGGGGGGCCAATTCTGGACGCCTCAAAGTATTGTCAAACTGCTCGTTGAAATGCTTGAACCCTACAAAGGTCGCGTTTATGACGGCTGCTGCGGTTCGGGAGGCATGTTTGTTCAAAGCGAAAAATTCGTTCTCCGTCACCAGGGCAACATCAGGGATATATCCATCTACGGACAGGAATCCAACCCGGCAACTCTGCGTCTGGCCAAGATGAATTTGGCCATTCGGGGCATTGACACCCAACTGGAGTTGGGAGATACCTTCCTCAACGACAAATTCAAAGACAAGGATATCAAGTTTGATTTCATCCTGGCCAACCCTCCCTTCAATATAAGCGACTGGAGCGGCGAACACCTGCGCACTGATATTCGATGGGTTTACGGGCCCCCGCCGGTCGGCAACGCCAATTATGCCTGGCTGCAACATTTTGCCCACAAACTCAGCCCCAGCGGCACCGCCGGAATCGTTTTGGCTAATGGCAGCATGAACAGCAACACAAGCAATGAGGGCGAAATTCGCAAAAATATGATTGAGGCCGGATTGATTGACTGCATGGTTGCCCTTCCTTCGCAGCTCTTTTACAATACAATGATTCCTGCCTGCCTCTGGTTTCTGGCGCGAAACAAGACCAATCACAAATTCCGCAACCGCTCGAATGAAATTCTCTTTATCGATGCGCGCAAACTCGGCACAATGATCAATCGCCGCAACCGTGAACTAACCGATGCCGATATAGCCTACATTGCCGGAACTTACCACAGCTGGCGAAGCAAGAGCAGCGGATACGAAGACATTGCCGGTTTTTGCAAAGCGGCAACTCTCGATGAGGTGCGCAAAAATAATTATGTCCTCATGCCGGGCCGCTATGTTGGAACAGAAGAAGTCATAGATGACGGTGTTTCCTTCGATGAAAAAATGAAAGTTCTTACGACAAAGCTTGCCGAGCAATTCACCAAAGGCGCTCAACTGGAAAAGATCATACGCAAAAACCTGAAGGGAATCGGGTATGGGTTTTAAGGAAAGCGAAACCGTCGAACTTAAGAAAAGCCTCACCGCCCTTAAAGAGGGATTAATTTCGATTGCGGCTATTCTCAATAAGCATGGCGCGGGCGAACTTTGGTTTGGCATAGCCCCCAACGGCAAGCCGGAAGGACTGGCTGTAAACGAAAAAACGCTTCGGGATATTTCACAAGCCATCGCCGCACACATCGAACCCCGGATTTATCCGCAAATCACCGAAGAAACCCGCAGCGGCAAGACCTGCGTCAAGATTGCATTTTCCGGAAAAGAAAAACCATATTTTGCTTACGGCAGGGCCTACATGCGCGTGGCCGATGAGGACAGGCATCTGACCGCCAAGGAACTGGAAAACATGATTCTGACGCGCAATCGCGAGGCGTTACGCTGGGACAACCAGCCCTGCGCCGCATCCATTAAAGATTTAAGCGAGAAAAAGATCAAGGCCTTCGTCAAACGCGCCGGTCTTCGCTGGGACAATACCGCCAATGTGTTGGAGAAGCTGGGGCTCATCAATGACGGCCAACTGTTCAATGCCGCCTTGCTCTTTTTTGCCAGGGAACCATCTTTGCAATTGCGCTGCGCCGTGTTTGCCGCGACGGACACCGCCACCATTATCGACCGGCACGACTTTACCGGCGATATTCTGGAGCTAATCGAAGAAGCGCAAAAATACATCCTGAAGAATATTCACATCGGCATGAAGCTCGACGGCCTCTACCGGGTGGATGTGCCGGAAATATCGGTGGCGGCCATGCGCGAGGCCATTATCAACGCCTTCTGTCATCGTGACTATCACGATCCGGATTATGTGCAGATAGCCATTTTCAAGAATCGCGTGGAAATTCGTAATCCCGGCACATTGTATGGTGGTCTGACCATTGAAACAATCCGCAAAGGCAATGTGTCTCAGCGAAGAAATCCTCTTATTGCAGAATTGCTCCGCCGGATTCAGATGGTTGAAACCTGGGGACGGGGCATGCGGCTCATCCTTGCAGAAGAGCCCACCGTCCAATTCAGCGAAGTCGCCCAGCTCTTCATCGCCGGTTTTGGCCGTCCCTCATTCAATGCGGGGGAAGCATCCAATCTGCGTGGAGGCGTTGTCGATAAATCGCCGGGGAAAACGCCGGGGAAAACGCCGGGGAAAATTATTGAGATCCTCCAGAGTCATCCCGACGTGACCATACCGGAATTGGCCGAGCAAGTAGGCAAATCAGCAAGCGCAGTGGAACGGGCGATAAGAAAACTTCGCGAAGCAGGTCGGATAAAACGCATCGGTCCGGCCAAAGGCGGTCACTGGGATGTTGTGAAGTGAAAAAAGATATTGTCTCTCACGCACATGATTTGATGCATACCCATCCGCAGATGATCGTTTTCGGTAGCCGGAGGTGTAGTAATGGGTAGAGCAGGATGGAAAACAATACAATTAGAACATGTTCTGGATGCACTTATCGATTACCGGGGGAAGACACCACATAAGGTACCTAATGGAGTACCACTAATAACTGCAAAGATTGTTAAGAATGGCTTTATTCAAGAGCCAAACGAATTTATTCCCGAAGCTGACTATGATGCATGGATGGTCAGAGGATTTCCACAAATTGGCGATGTCGTGCTAACTACAGAAGCGCCTTTGGGCGAGGTGGCTCAGATTGATAAAGAGAGAGTAGCTCTAGCCCAAAGAATCGTTCTTTTAAGAGGAAAAAAGGAAGTGCTTGATAACGGCTTCTTGAAGTACTTTTTGAAATCAGAAATTGGGCAGTCAAGACTCAAAGAGAAAGAAACCGGAACAACAGTTACAGGGATAAAACAATCTGAACTCCGACAGGTTGAAATAGATTTGCCTCCAATAGCAGTCCAACGCCGCATTGCCGGGATCCTCTCCGCACTCGACGAGAAAATCGAACTCAACCGCCAGACCAATGCCACACTGGAAGCTATTGCCCAGGCCATTTTCAAGGAATGGTTTGTCGATTTCAATTTTCCCAGCGCAACAGGCGAAATGCAGGACAGCGCGTTGGGGTCGATTCCTAAAGGGTGGCGTGTGGAAAGTCTTAGTAATGTGGCGCATATTTATGGTGGCGGCACACCTAAAACATCAAGTTCTCAATATTGGAATGGCGATATCCCCTGGTTTTCTGTGGTCGATATGCCAAAGGGGACTGATGTTTTTGTGGTTGATACTGAAAAGAAAATTACGCAAGCCGGTCTTGATAATTCATCAACAAACATATTACCAGAAGGCACCACGATAATATCAGCAAGAGGAACTGTAGGGAAAGTAGCACTTTGCGGTGTCCCCATGGCCATGAACCAGTCATGTTACGGTCTCAATGTTAAACAGGACGATCCTGGTCTATATACATATTATTTAGCACGATCGATTTCCCTGCAACTACAGAAAGGTGCAAATGGTTCAGTATTTGACACAATAACCAGAAATACTTTTGAACAACTGGACGTGACGCATCCATCCACGTTAATTATTGAAGGTTTTAATGCTACAATAAAGGCCGTGATGATGAGAATAAAGGAAAATCTTTATAACACAAACACTCTGAACGAAATCCGTAATAGTTTACTTCCAAAACTGATGACTGGGGAAATCGAAATATGAATGCGGATAATCAACTTGAATATGCCGATAACCCCGAATTCAATCAGACCATCGATGAAGAAATAGGAGATATTGTCATATACGGTGAGAAGCTTTCAGCAAGCTATATCCTCTATGAGCTGAAGTATGAAACCTACCGCATTGCATTCACTGATTATCTGGATCGGAAATTTGAGGATTTACAAGAGCGCACCTTTGATGATTATCCACCACTGATTGCCTTCAATTATCGTTCAGCTATGCGTGGACCCGGTTCAAATGATTCAGTGAGGAAATTTCTTCACCTCAAAGATGCTTGGGAGGGTGCAATCAATATTCTGAATGCCCTTGTTTTTGGTGAGATACGCGCAAAAAGCATAACTCTGAAGTCAGCTCAAGTTTATCACAGCGGTAATCCTAATATGCATTTCAATTCTAAGATTATTCGGACTGATGAACTCAAGCAACGGCTTGAAAATGTACGGGCAATTATCAATTATTCAGCTGCATCTTCTCTCGGTCTAACGTGTGAGAAACATGTAAGTCCTTCCTTGTTGGATAATCTTTATAGCCTTCAGGACAACAGAAATCATTTTTCACATTCTGCAACACCAACAAAGGAACAGGCTGAAGTGGAACTGAAAGTAGTCATGCCTATAGTCAACAAAGTATTGGAAGAACTTCAATTCATGGAAAATATAACCTTTCTTCGATTTGAATTGTTTGACACTAAGTGCCGCTTCGAAACCTTTAGAGGACACCATTTGAATAAAGATTTTGATAACATCAATGTTGACTCTGCAAAACTTGGTTATGTTATGACAAATCTTGGGCAAGTAGTATTTGCAAGGTGGAATGATGAATTTTTCAGTGTTTCGCCTTTTCTTCATTATTTGAATGACACCAGTGGGTACGAGACATATCTCTGTTTTTATAAAGGCAAGAAGAATGGAAAGTACTGTTATGAACCCATAAAAATGAGAAATGAAATAACCTTTGATCACCTTCAAGCGCGGTTCGACACAGAACTGCAAGAACTTGTTAATCTAATGGTGCCATAATGATCCTCTACGAATCCGAAATTGAGCAAATTTCCCTGGAAATTCTCCGTGATGAAAATCAATATGACGGCATTCTCTCTGGCCCGGACATATCGGAAGGCGCTGCAAAAGAGCGGGAATATACGGACGTTGTGCTTCAAGACCGCTTGCGCAAAGCCATTGACCGCATCAATCCCACCATTCCGGAAGACGCGAAAGATGAAGCCCTGAAAAAGGCCATCCGCGCCACGCTCACAACGATCATTGACAACAACGAAGCATTTCACACCCTTTTAACCGACGGTGTGGATGTAAAATATGGCGTGGGCGGCGGCAAATCAAAAAGCAACAAGGTCAAACTTCTCGACTTTGAAAATCCGGAGAATAATGAGTTTCTGGCCGTCAATCAGTTTACGGTTCTGGAAAATCACGCAAACAAGCGGCCCGACATTGTCATCTTTATCAATGGCCTTCCTCTTGTGGTGATCGAGCTCAAAAATCCCGCCGATGAAAACGCCGACATACAGGCGGCCTTCAGTCAATTGCAGACCTATCAGCAATTGATTCCGTCGCTTTTCAATTTCAATGCCTTTCTGGTGGCAAGCGACGGATGGTTTGCCAAAGTCGGCACCATTTCCAGTGATTATTCGCGCTTTATGGACTGGAAAAGCGCGGACGGCAAGACGATTGTAGATAGTAAACATCAGTCGGAACTAGAACCCATGATCAAAGGGTTGCTCAACAAAAAGGCACTGCTGGATGTGATTCGCCATTTTATTGTTTTTGAAAAAACAAAAGAAGCCACCATCAAAAAGATTGCCGCCTATCACCAGTATTATGCCGTCAATCGGGCAATTACCTCCACTATCCGCGCAGCCAATGAACCGGGCGCATTTGTGAAGGAGCATCCGGCGGAATACGGTTTCCCGAGTATTGACGAACAGGCCGAGGGCGATCGCCGCGCGGGGGTGGTCTGGCACACACAGGGAAGCGGCAAGAGCCTTTCCATGGTGTTCTATGCAGGCAAGCTGGTGCTGGCCGAAAAAATGAATAATCCTACGATTGTGATGCTGACCGACCGCAACGATCTTGACCAGCAGCTCTTTGAAACCTTCGGCAACTGCCGGCAGCTTCTGCGCCAGTCGCCCACACAGGCGTCCAATCGCGATGATTTGAAGAAGCTCCTAGCCGTCGCGTCCGGCGGCATAATTTTCACCACCATCCAGAAATTTCTACCTGAAGAAAAAGGCGGGACTTATCCGCTGCTCACCGACCGGCGCAACGTTGTTGTGATTGCCGATGAGGCCCATCGCAGCCAGTATGATTTTATTGACGGTTTTGCCCGGTATATGCGCGACGCCCTGCCCAATGCTTCTTTCATTGGCTTTACCGGCACGCCGCTGGAAAAAGAAGACAAGAACACGCAAGCAGTCTTTGGCAATTATATCGACATCTATGATATTCAACAGGCGGTCGAAGATGGCGCAACAGTTCCTATTTATTACGAAAGCCGCCTGGCGCGGATCAATCTCTCCGAAACCGACCGCAAAGTCCTCGACGAGCGGGTGGAAGAGGTTACGGAAGATGACGAATTAACAGACCGGCAAAAGCGCTTTGCCAAATGGACTAGTAAAGAAACCGTTGTCGGAAGCTCTGACCGGCTGAGGCAGGTTGCCGCCGATCTGGTCCAACACTTTGAAGCGAGACTTGGCGCATCCGCAGGCAAAGGTATGATTGTCTGCATGAGCCGCCGCATCTGTGTTGGTCTGCACAGTGAGATCATTAAATTGCGACCCCACTGGTATGATAAGGAAGATGACAAAGGCGCAATCAAGGTGATTATGACCGGCTCCGCCAGCGATCCTCTGGACTGGCAGGAGCACATCCGCAACAAGGAGCGGCGCAAAGCTATCGGCAATCGCCTGAAAGATCCCACTGATCCACTTAAACTGGTTATCGTCCGCGATATGTGGCTTACGGGTTTTGATGTGCCTTGTCTGCACACGATGTATGTCGACAAGCCCATGAACGGACACAACCTGATGCAGGCCATTGCCCGTGTCAACCGCATCTTTGGCGACAAGAAAGGCGGATTGATCGTCGATTACATCGGCATTGCCCAGGATTTGAAAAATGCTCTGACCAATTACACGGCCAGCCGGGGCCGAGGCGAGATTGCCTATAATGTGGAAGAAGCCGTGGCCAAAATGCAGGAAATTTACGAAGTCGTGGCCGATATGTTCGCAGGCTTTGATTACCGCCGCTACTTTGTATTGGAACCGAAAGCAAAGCTGGAATTTATTCTGGATGCCGCCAATTTCATCGAAGAGCTGACAGGTGAAAAAGAAGGCAAGATCATCCGCAACGGTAAGGAACGTTTCAAGGAAAACGTTGTGCGTTTACAGCAATCCTTCGGTCTTGCAGTACCTCATCCCGACGCCCTGAAAATCCGCGATGATCTGGCGCTGTTTCAGGCCATCAAGGCGCGCTTTGCCAAATTTGACGACCAGATCCGCACGCGCACCAATCAGGAAATCGAGACGGCCATCCGGCAGATTATTAACGACGCCATTATTTCAGAAGAAGTGGTTGATGTCTTCGACGCTGCCGGTATTCGGAAACCGGATATTTCGATTCTATCTGATGAGTTTCTGACGGAAATTCAAGGCATGGCCCGGCGCAACCTGGCGTTGGAATTGCTCAAGCGGCTCCTTAACGACGAAATCAAAACACGCGGGAAAACCAACCTGATACAAGGTAAAAAGTTTTCCGACATGCTGGCCGATGCGGTCAAGCGATACCAGAACGGTCTTATTGATTCGGCGCGAATGATTGAGGAATTGATTCGCTTGGCAAAGGATATTCGCGAAGCGGACAAGCGCGGCGAGAAGCTGAACCTTCGCCCGGATGAACTGGCATTCTATGATGCTCTCGCCGACAATCCCAACGCCGAATCGGTATTAGGTGATTATACGCTCAAACTTATTGCCCATGAGTTGGTGGACATCGTCCAGAAGAATACGTCTATTGACTGGCAAGTAAAAGAAAGCGTTCAAGCCAAGTTACGCGTTATGGTAAAACGCATTCTGCGAAAATACAAATACCCGCCTGATGATCCGGCAACCGAAGAATACACTGTTTCGGTCACAAAAGTATTGGAGCAAGCGGAAGCGCTGGCGGATTTCTGGTCCGAAAATGAGGGTCGATAAACAACAACAAAAAGAAATCGTTTATGATGGGTTTTAAAGAGGGTAAGTAACAATGAAAATCAAAAAGGCTTTTCTGATGGTCACGTCGGTAGCTGTAATAGTCACAATATCGGTTTTGTCCGCATCTGCCGCAGGACTGCCGGAGCGTATTTCGGACATGACCTATGCCTACGGCGAAAATGCAATCTACTGGCCGAATGCAACGCCGTTTAAATTAACGCCGGAGTTCCGGGGGATGACCGAAAGGGGCTACTGGTATGCCGCCAACTTTTATGCCGCTTCGGAACACAGCGGAACCCATCCCGACGCGCCGCTAACGTATTCCGAGGACATCCATACTAGTCATTATTTATTGGAGAAAATAAAAGGGGGGAGAATATGCCAAGCAAATATGCCAATAATTTCACGGAACAAGGTTATGCAATGCATTACCGGAAAGGCATTGACGGTGTTCCCTTCAAGAATTGCGTTCTTCAATTCAAGATAGTGTTAGAAGAAATATCACCGTTGATCTGGAGACGGATACTGGTGCCTTCCGATTACAATTTCTGGGATTTGCATGTAGCCATTCAGGATTCCCTGGGATGGCTTGATTATCATCTTCACCATTTTAGCATTAAGAAGAAGGGGAAAAAGACAAAAGACGATATTGGCATACCTGATTTCGACGATTTTGATGACCTGCACGAGATTTTTCCAGGATGGGAAATCCCCGTCTTTTCTTATTTCCATGATTTGGGTACGACCGCGACATATACCTACGATTATGGCGATTCATGGCGGCACACCATTCAATTCGAAGGATTTCTGTTCAAAGAGAAGAACGTCAAATACCCGATTTGTATTGAAGGTGAAAGAGCTTGCCCACCGGAGGATTGTGGCGGCGTGGATGGTTATATTGAGTTACTGAATACATTGTCCGACACTGAAGATGAAGATTATGAAGCAATGAAAGAATGGGTCGGCAAGGATTGGGACCCTGAAAAGTTCGACAAGAATTCCATCAGGTTTGATAATCCGTATAGTCGGTGGAAAAAAGCCTTTTTGAAAAAATAACTGAATATATTCCAAATAAACGCATCAATCCGACTTTTATGCAACGGTTTGCATGATGGCCTTGACTTTTGTGCAAAGTCCTGCTAAATAGTCAGCCATGAACCGTTACCTTTACGATCCGATAAAGAAAGATTTGCAAAAGAAGATGGTCATTGTCACTGGACCGCGGCAAGTCGGCAAAACCTGGCTGGCCCGCGCGCTCATGCCGGAATTCAAGTCGCCGCAGTATCTGAATTTTGACAATATCGCCGATGCTGCAATCATTAACAACCAATCGTGGCCTGTCAAAAGCGACCTGCTCATCCTGGACGAAATCCACAAGAAACCTCAATGGAAGAAGTTCATTAAAGGTGTTTTTGATACACGCGCAAAGAATCAAGCCATCCTGATCACCGGCAGCGCCAGACTCGATACCTTCCGGCAAGCAGGCGAGTCGCTTGCCGGAAGGTATTTCCCCATGCGGCTTCATCCGATTTCCGTGCGTGAACTTACGGATTCCGTCGAGCCCGATGAAGCGCTGGCGCTCCTGAACCGCCTGGGCGGCTTTCCCGAACCTTTTTTATCCGGCTCGGAAACGGAAGCAACACGCTGGCGTAACCAATACTATACCGACTTAATCCGTGAGGATATTCTGGAATTCGGCAGACTACAGGAAGTGCGTGCCATGCGGCTATTGCTGGAGCTGTTACGCTCACGGGTCGGCTCACCTGTTTCGTTTACATCGATTGCGCAGGATTTGCAGATTGCCCCCAATACGGTGCGCCGATATATCGATATTCTGGAAAGTCTTTACATTGTTTTTACTGTGCGTCCCTTTCATACCAATGTGGCCAGAGCAATATTGAAAGAACCCAAACTGTATTTTTATGACAGCGGCTTTGTTCTGGGCGGTGAAGGACGCCAACTGGAAAATACCTGCGCGGTCTGTCTGTTAAAACATGTTCAGTATTTGCAGGATATTACCGGCGAGGATATTGAACTGAACTATGTCAAAACTAAAGACGGCAAAGAAGTTGACTTTTCGCTGAGCAAGAAAGGAAAGGCTACGCATCTCATTGAAGTGAAGACCTCCGATAATTCGCCTTCGGTGTCACTGGGTACGATGGCAAAGAAACTGCCCGAAGCGTCTGCCCTGCAACTGGTTCAAAATCTCCGGCGCGAACAGCAAAAAGACAATATCGCTATTGTCAGCGCCGGCAAGTGGCTTGCGCAATTATCTGCCTGAAGCTTTTTAAACATTTTACCAGTTCATCAAACTGGTTAGGAACCGTTAAGAAATTACCTATTCTTTTTTTCTATTTCTTTACGGTTCCTTATGCCGTTTGCTATAAATTTACGATCAGCTTGTTTTTGAACAGCGGCTTATTAATGGAAGAATCTTAATGATCCAGGCACAGTCAGAACAGTTGGTAAACAATAATGAAAAATTGGGAGAAAAAATACGGCCGGATTCCGGCCGGAGCCTGGGTGATTATGTATACGGGGATCGGCACACAATTTTATCCCGATCCGAAGCGCGTTCTGGGAACGGAGAAGAAAGGGCTGGCCGCGCTTCCCGAATTGAGCTTTCCGGCATTTTCCCCAGCATCGGCGGAATTTCTGACGAAGGAGCGGGACATCAAAGGCATTGCCCTGGATACGCCGAGCATCGATTACGGCAAGTCGCAGGAATTCCGGGTTTACCGCATTGTTTGCGGGGCCGATAAGCTCGCACTGGAAAATATCGCCAACCTGGACAAACTCCCCGCGAAGGGAGCAATGCTCTATGTTATTCCCATGGCAATTAAAGGCGCAACGGGAGCGCCGGCTCGAGTGTTCGCCATTCTCCCCTGACGACCTGTTTCCCGCCTCTGCAAGCGGAAGCAGGGGAATGTTTGTAATAACAAATTATTTCCTGGATTCCCCGGTCAACCGGAATTCGCCGGTCTTCGAGCCGGGGAATGACAAATGGAGGAACGATGATGAAAATTGATTTTTTCTGCTGGAATAAATGAACCACCTGCCGGAAGACAAGAGAGTTTCTCTTGCAAAAAAAGGTGGAAATCAATGAGCGGGATTTTTTTAAAATACCTTTTACACGCGTGGAAATCGAGGAGCTGTTGCAGGGGCAGCCTGCCTCGGTTATGTTCAGCTTCCGTTCCCCCTCTTTCAAGGCGCTCGGGCTGGATCAGGAAAAACTCACGGACGATGATTTGATCAAACTCATGC
>JBDKVD010000278.1:0-2576 GCA_039679325.1 Smithella sp. | reverse complement strand
GACGGAAGAAATCAACAACAATCCCTTGTTTGACAGGCAGGACTCCGCCATAGCCGGAAGAAGCTTTTGCCCGCGGAGTAAGAGCTATATTTTTTTGTCTGGCCCAATTAATAAGATTGACCAGTTCATCTTCGTTTTGGGGCTGAACAACAGCGTCAGGGACAGTCTTACCAATGAGAGGTGCAATGAGAGAAGGTATTGCTGCAATGTCATGGCTATATAATATGCACTCCATCCTGTTGAAATTAACTCGTTTGCCAAATTGATTTTCAAGATATTCTCTTGTCTGTCCGTCCATTCATCCTCCAGTCCTGGCAAAAGCCACAGTTTATAAATCCTCGGAATCCGGAGGAAGGCAGCACCCTGCAGCCTACTGAAAAACTGACCGTCGTTTGAGTAATACCAAGTTGCATTCCATGGATTGCGATAATTTCTCTCAACATGTTATGATACATATGCTTTTTTTATTCAGTAGAATCTACATTACTTTGCCAACAGGGAAGTTAGCATCTATCCGGACAGCCGACTTCTGTTGTCTCTTGAATGCCCTGGATCTTTCGGTCACGTCTTTTCTTCAATATAATTTGCGGGCCCGGAACTTAAATGGAGGTACCTTTTTCTAAT
This sequence comes from Smithella sp., assembly GCA_039679325.1. Taxonomy (GTDB): domain Bacteria; phylum Desulfobacterota; class Syntrophia; order Syntrophales; family Smithellaceae; genus MVRV01. The sequence continues at coordinate 1,952 of JBDKVD010000278.1, read as the reverse complement.
CTCCCCCCACACTCAGCATATCAAGGTTTGAAAGCTTCGACCAATGCATCCATGTGCTCTCCGACTTTTAATAACCGCACGTTCATGAATCCTGCCTGCATGAGCCAATTCCTGATTTCATCAAAAGTATAAGTAGAGCCCCCTTCCGTATTCACGAGCATGTTGACGGCAAAAATCGCCCCATCTTTGGGCTTGGTTCGATCGGGCTCCATGACGTGATCGCGGATGATCATCCGTCCCCCGGAAACAATTGCACGCAGCACTTTCCGGAACAGCTCTATATTTTCCTCGGGGCTGTTCTGGTGTATAATAGCGGAAAGCATAGCCAGGTCGTGCCCACCAGGTAGTTCATCCTCGTAAAAATCTCCCGGTACAAGATGGACCCTGTCGAGCATCCTTGCCTCGATCAGGCGGTCGCGGGCTAGTTGGATGACGGCAGGCCTGTCAAAAAGAGTGGCCTTCATTTTTGGGACAGCTTTAAGAAAGGCAATAGTGTAAGTACCGGACGCGCCACCTACGTCGATCAGATTTCTTGCCGGGCCAGGCTTGACAGCCGTCACGATTTTCTGCGCCAGGGGCATCCCCACTACATGCATGGCTCCAATAAAGGCACTAAGTTCCTCAGTATTACGAACAGAAGATGTCGGGGTTTCAGTTAATCCGCACCTTTTGACTTTGGAAGTAAGTTCGGACCAACTTTCCCAGAGGTGGGCAGCGTGGTGGAGCATAGGCAGGACCGACCGGGAACTCTTATCAGTAAGGAATGGAACAGCGTCGGTGGCGGTTATATACATGTCTTTCTGTTTGGAAAGCAATTCCATTGCCGTCAGGGCATCAAGAAGGATAGTAAGTCCCCGCAGATCGGCTTGCAGCCGGTTTGCAAGATCTTTGGCTGTTGACGGTGTTCCGTCCAAATGACTAAAAATATTCATTTCGGCTGCTGAAAGAAGAATCCGGCTTTCCATGAACTGTCGGGCAAGCTTCAGGATGACTTCCGGCCTGTTGTTGATCTTCATGGGCAATGTCCTCTTATTATTTTTTCTTGATAAATGTACCTTCTTCAAGTTCTCTGAAAGCAATTTTAAGTTCGTCCTCAGTATTCATAACAATTGGCCCGCCCCACGCGATCGATTCCTTGAGCTGTTTGCCGGTAACAAATATGTAATGAATATCTTCCATCGCCTTCACGGCAATGTTTCCGGCTTCCGTGAATAACATCAAGTGCCCTTGTTCCAGTTTCGTATCATCAAATTCGCCGGTTCCTTCGATAAGGTAACAAAAGCTGGTATATCCTTCCCTGGCTTCATGCGACAGGATCATTCCTTTCTTTAATCGGACATCCAGATATGTAACATCAACTATCAGTTCCCGCACGGGTCCGTTTACATTTTGGTAAACGCCGGCTATGACCCGCACTTCTCCCTCCGGCATACTGACAACCGGTACTTCACTTTCGATTATTCCCCGGTAGCGCGGCTCCATCATTTTATTTTTCGCCGGCAAATTGACCCATAGCTGTAATCCGTGCATCCTTCCTTTGGAAGCTTTCGGCATTTCCTGATGAATGACACCGCCACCTGCGGTCATCCATTGAATGTCTCCCGGCCCTATCTTACCCGCATTTCCAATACTGTCGCCGTGCTCAACTGTTCCACCGAGCATGTAGGTCACTGTCTCAATCCCGCGATGAGGATGCCAGGGAAAGCCTTTGATATAATCATCGGGATTGTCTGAACCAAAATGGTCGAGAAGAAGGAATGGATCGGTGAGCTTTGCGTGGTCACGCGCGAAAATACGCTGAAGCTTAACTCCGGCTCCATCATACGTTGAATGCCCTTCCAGAATTATTTTCTTCATAATAATTCTCCTATATATGTTAGAATTCAAAGCGGATAAAACTTAGACTCAGAAACAATATTCTTTAGGCAACCAGGCTTGATGATCTTTATGAC
>JBDKVD010000277.1:0-7067 GCA_039679325.1 Smithella sp. | reverse complement strand
AAGAGAAAACTATTTGAAGAGCCCGGATTTCTCGAGGACGGCAATTCCATTAGCTGCAAGTGATAAACGTGTTTTATCACTTGCACCATAATAAACGTAATTACAATTGCATCTTTTAGGGACATGGAGTAATTTATTTTTCATAAAAAACGAGGATTATAAAGAGGAAGATGCTGAAAAAAATATTGAGCTTATTTTTTGTTATGAGCTTCGCGGTACTATGCAGTGCTGCTGCATTTGCTGCTGAAAAAATGGTGCAACTGAACGTTCCCGGCTGTTCGTCCTGAAGCTCCAACTCCCGGATAGGTTCTATCCTGAAAAAAACTGACGGTATTATAAAATATGAAAATCGGGAGCACAATCACCTGGTAATTACCTTTAATGACGAAGAGACCTCACTTGATCAAATTATCAGTCAACTCAAAAAAGGCAAATTTATGATCGTAGGCGAACCTGTTTATTTAAAATAACCCGATTTACAACGGAAGTATAAAACTATAAATATTTTTTCAGCTTTTTTGCTTCCAGAGCATCGACTATTTTTTTAACATTTTGAGAGTCGCCTTTTGGACAGATAAGCAGGGCGTCTTTAGTTTCCACAACAATCAAATCTTTCACGCCGGCCAGTGCAACCAGCTTGTTCGGACTGTATACAAGAGAGCCGGTGCTGCCCTCGGCAATTACATTACTGCCGCCGATCATGGCATTGCCGTTTTCATCTTTGGCCGATATTTCCCATAGAGCATCCCAACTTCCCACATCACTCCAGCCGAAATCACCTTTGACTGTGTAGACATTATCCGCTTTTTCCATAACTCCATAATCTATGGAAACAGGGACAAGATTTTTATAGATCCTGCGTATCGCCGCTTTTTCTCCGGGCAATCCCAGTGCTTCATTAATAGTTGTCAGTCCTGAATATAAATCAGGCAGCCAGCGGGAAATTGATTTTAAAATGGCAGAGGATTTCCAGATAAACATGCCGCTGTTCCAGTAAAAATTACCGCTTTTTACAAACTCCAAAGCCTGCTTATAATCGGGTTTTTCATGGATTGATTTTACATGGGAGACTTCTTCCGTTGTCTTGCTTTCGATCAAAGCTCCTTTTTCAATATAACCGTAACCGGTTTGTGGACTTGCTGGTTTAATCCCAATAGTAACCAGTGCATCCTCATTGGCTGCCGTCTGCACCGCAGCATTGATGACTTGCAGGAATTTAGCGGCATCAGCTATGGCATGATCAGAAGGCAGGACAACCATAATATCGTCACCGGCCTTTTTCTGAATATGCAATGCCGCCAGACCTATGCAGGGTGCCGTATTTTTACCCTCCGGTTCAATAATTATGTTTCGGGAAGGTATTTGGGGAAGCTGGTTCATAAGGGCACGCGCGTGCTTAATCCCTGTAACCACAAGAATATTTTCCGGATCAACCAACGGCAAAATGCGGTCAACCGTTTCCTGGATGATGGTTCGATGACTGATTATATCCAGCAAGTGTTTCGGTTTTTTTTCTCTGCTGCGCGGCCAGAATCTGGTTCCCCGTCCACCAGCCATAATAACGGCATGCATTTATTTTCTCCTTAATTTTAGTGATGACTTATCAGTACCGACAACATTTTAACTTTACCCAAATTAAGTTGACCATTGATCGCATAAAGAGATTTGGACAACAATCTGCTAATTATCAATTTCCTTTTCACTGACGATCTCGCTTTTAATCGTTGTAAGCAGTTCGTGAAAAACAGGCAGAACATCGGTGCGAAATCTTCCGGCGACAAGAACATACATGATATCATCGCCGATATTCAATACACCTTTGTTTATCCACGCTCTTATGGCGGTAATTCCCTCCCGCTTTTTGAGCGCGCTTACGATACTATCCAGAGCCTCCTGATTATAGGATAGTTGCATAGCCTTTACCGGTTTACCGTCTTTAGCCGTACCGCGCACGACTCCATTATGAACAAGAATCATTCCCAGAGATTCCGGATCGCTTGTTTTTTTTATCTCCTTGAGCCATTCATCAATCATATTAAGCCTCCTTGTCATCAGCTTTTTTATTACACAAAATAATGTAAAGTGTCCACAAACTATCTTATACCAAGTTGCATTCAAAGCATAACGCGGCGGCAAGGAGGAGGCTCCGCAGGCGTATTGTCTATACGTTGAGGAAGCCGACAACGCAGTCAACAAAGTTAGGCAAAGAATGCAACTTGGTATTAAAATACGCTTGACAGAGTTATGAGCATATGCTTATAAAGATTTCAGATAGGAGCAAATCATGCCCAGACCCAAGTGTTGCCGGCAGGTAGGTTGTATGCCGGATAAAAATTATTTTAAGCCCCGAGGGATTCCTTCATCTCAACTGCAGGAAGTTATTCTTTCGCTTGATGAATATGAAGCCGTGCGTCTGGCCGATTTTGAAGGATTGTATCAGGAGCAGGCTGCCCTCCACATGAATATTTCCCGCCAGACATTTGGCCGCATCATTGCGGAGGCACATAGGAAAATAGCCGATGTTCTCATCAACGGCAAGGCTCTGAAGATAGAAGGGGGTGATGTTGCCGTCAAAAAGACGAAATTTTTCACCTGCGAAAATTGCCGTCGACAATTTGAGGCCAGTCACGAACAACAAATCACGAAAACATGCCCGCATTGCCAAATGCCGGTTTGAAAAAAATTTAGTTTCAAAAAGGAGAGTATTATGAAAATTGCATTACCATCATACCAGAACCAGGTGGACGAACATTTCGGACACTGTGAATATTTTACCGTATTCACCATTGACGATAAAAAAAATATCCTCGCAGAGGAAATAATTGCATCACCTGCAGGATGCGGCTGCAAATCCAATATTGCTCAGACTCTGGCGCAGATGGGCGTTAAGTACATGCTGGCCGGGAACATGGGTCAGGGAGCCGTAAATGTGCTGGCAATGAGTGGCATCCAGGTGTTACGCGGCTGTTCAGGCAACGTAAAAGAAGTCGCCCAAATTTGGCTTGCAGGTAATCTCAACGACTCCGGTGTTTCCTGCGCTCAGCATGAGCACGGCTGTCAAGAAGGATAACAAGGACTGCAACAGTTATAGTTATGGATGTATTCAATATTGATAATTTCTATCTGACGGCGCGCCGGCACGCCAATGATCCCCGCAACATGGGGCAGCTCGACACCTTTAACGGATACGCGAAAATCACAGACTCCCACGACGATACTATGGAATTATGGCTTCTGGCCGATCAGGGAAAAATTAAGAAAGTATCGTTTGTCAGCAGGAGCTGTGATCAGCTTCTTGCCTGCGGCAGTATGACGACGTGCCTGGCCGAAGGGAAAACCATTGAGGAAGCCCGGGCTATCGATCAGAAAGCCATTTTGGATGCACTGGGTGGACTGCCCGACGATCATGACCACTGCGCTCTTTTAGCGGCCAACACACTGGCGGCGGCCTGCGATGATTATCTTTCCCGGCAAAAAGTCCGGCGGAACACCGGTGCAGAAGACAATAGCACCGATGATTCATGCAGCGACACCAGCTGTTTGGCAGCTAAACAGCACGAAGGCGAAAGCCAAAAAGATTTCCTTGATCGCCGCCGTCTGCAGGCTAAACTCTGCCGGATCAAGCATAAAATCGTCGTACTCTCGGGTAAAGGCGGCGTCGGTAAGAGTACGGTTGCAGTCAATCTGGCCACAGCGCTTATGCTTTCCGGTCTGCGTGTTGGATTATTGGACGTGGATATTTCCGGCCCCAGTATTCCTACCATGCTGGGTTTGGAAAATGCTTCTCTTAAAGGCAGCTCCGATGGGCTGTTTCCGGTGGAACTGGGAGACATGAAGATCATGTCCCCGGGTTTCCTTTTACAAAATCCAGATGATGCGGTTATCTGGCGCGGACCGATGAAAATGGGCATAATCAGGCAGTTTCTGACGGATGTGGAGTGGGGCGACCTGGATTACCTCATTGTAGACGCTCCTCCCGGAACCGGTGATGAACCACTCTCGCTTTGCCAACTCATTCAGCCCTTGGATGGTGCCGTAATTGTCACCACTCCCCAGAAAGTGGCGGCGATGGATGTGCGCAAGGCCATCAGTTTTTGCAGGCAGGTATCCGTGCCGGTGCTGGGCGTCGTAGAAAATATGAGCGGCTTTGTCTGCCCGAAATGCGGTGAGATCACGCAAATATTTCCGGCAGGCGGCGGATATAAAACAGCGGCAGATATGAAAGTGCCGTTTTTAGGGGCGATTCCGATGGACCCGGCCATAGCCCATGCAGGCGATGCAGGCCGGGCGTTTATTCATTACTTTGCAGAGAGTCCAACAGCCCAAATTATGAAGATAATTCTTGATGCCATTACGGTGCCGGATAAAAAATGAAAACGGAATGACTTGCAAATTCACGCGATAAACGATAGGAAAATTTCCATGGCGAAATTTACTTATCCGGGAATAAGATTGAGAAAAGGGCGGGACGCCGCACTGCTGCACGGACATCCATGGGTGTTTTCCGGAGCAATTGATGCAGTGGAGGGAAAACCTGCTGCGGGTGATATTGTTCTGGCTAAAAATGCTGTCGGCAAGCCGGTGGCATTAGGATTTTTCAACCCCCGCACGGATATAGCCTTTCGTTTTTTGACATCGAATACAGATGAAGTTATTTCACCGGATTTCTGGCACAAACGCCTCATGACGGCACACGCTCTGCGTCGGAAGATTATCAATGGCCGGACAAATGCTTATCGTCTGATTAATGCCGAAGGCGACGGTTTTCCCGGCTTGATTGTTGATGTCTATAATTCCACGCTGGTTATTTCCATTACGACGGCCGGAATGGAAAAGCAGAAAAAGCACATTGTCGATGCCCTTGTGAGCCTGTTAAAACCGCAGGCTATTTATGAACAAAGCCAGGGCAGATCGCGCTCTCTGGAAGGGCTCGATAATAATACATGTTTTCTGCTGGGTAATGATGAAGCAAATCCGGTGGTAATAAAGGAAAACGGACTCGAATTTTTAGTCGACTTTATCGGCGGACAAAAAACCGGCTTCTTCCTTGATCAGCGTCTAAACAGGGAAAAGATCGGGGCGCTGAGCCGCGATGCTCATGTCCTGAATTGTTTTGCCTACACCGGCGCATTTTCCGTTTATTGTGCCGCCGGCAATGCCAAACGTGTCGTGTCGCTGGACATATCGAAGACCGCCTGCGCCGCCGCCCGGAATAATTTGCAGCGCAACGGACATTCCAGTGAGGTGCATCCGGTAATCGAAACGGATGTCTTTACTTATCTGCGCAATACACAGGAAAATTTTGATCTCATTATCCTTGATCCTCCGGCGTTTGCCAAAAGCAAAAGAGATGTTGCCAAAGCTTCCCGCGGCTATAAAGAAATAAACCTGCAGGCGCTCAAAAAGCTCGTTCCTGGAGGCGTATTGGCGACATTTTCCTGCTCCAATTTTATAGAAGAAGATCTTTTCTGCAGGATTGTTCTTGGAGCTGCTCAAGATGCCGGGGTCGATCTGCGGGTGCTGGCCAGACTCGAAGCAGGACCGGATCACCCTGTCGCCCTGGGACATCCGGAGGGAAGATATCTCAAAGGACTGCTCTTGGCAGTCTCGTAAATGATTCAGATCACAAGATGAAAGGCTATTAATGATAAATCCGCTGACCAGCCCTCTTTTGACCGATTTATATCAACTCACCATGATGGAAACCTATCTGCAAAACGGCATGGACAAGACGGCCGTCTTCGAGTTTTACGTCCGAAAGCTGCCGGAAAACCGCGGTTTTCTGATTGCCACCGGACTGAACTCCGTTCTCTCCTTTCTGGAAAACCTGCAATTTTCTTCAACAGAAATCGACTATCTGGCCAAAACCGGAAGATTTTCCCAAAAGCTGCTGGACTACCTTTCTTCCTGCCGTTTCTGTGGTGATGTCTATGCCCTGCCGGAAGGAACCGTCTGTTTCGCCAATGAACCATTGATCCGCGTCGTAGCTCCGCTGCCTATGGCGCAGCTTGTCGAAACCCGCCTGATGAATTTTCTTCATTTTGAGACGATTATTGCCAGCAAGGCGGCGCGATGCGTTCTTGCCGCCGGAGGAAAAGGACTGGTCGATTTCGGGCTGCGGCGCACCCACGGCGCAGAAGCCGGCACTCTGGCCGCCCGCTCAACTTATATCAGCGGATTTGCCGGAACGGCCACCGTCATCGCCGAAAAGCTCTATGGAATTCCCATTTTCGGCACTATGGCCCACTCGTATATCGAAGCATTCGGCAATGAGGAAGAGGCCTTTGTCGCCTTCGGCCGGGCCAACCCGAACAATGTGACGTTCCTTATTGATACTTATGATACACTGAGGGGCGCAAAAGCAGCCGTCAACGCAGCCAAGCGTTTAAGCAAAGAGGGCATCAAGACTCAGGCTGTGCGACTGGACAGCGGCGACTTTCTTGCCTTGTCGAAAGAAGTGCGCTCGATCCTCGATCAGAACGGTGTTCCTGAAATTCGGATTCTTGCCAGCGGCAACGTTGATGAACTTATGATCCGGAAACTGGCAGCTGATGGAGCGCCCATTGATGCGTTCGGCGTAGGGACAAAGCTTGACACCTCTGAAGACGCCCCCTATATGGAATGCGCCTATAAACTGATGGAATATGACGGCAAACCCAAGCTGAAAAAATCTTCAGGAAAGGCGACATTACCCGGCAGGAAACAGGTTATGCGCTGCTGCCGGGACGGAGTAATGGTTAGAGATATTGTAGCAAAAGAAGGAGATGTGCAGGAAGGAACTCCACTGATCAAAAAGGTCATGGATCAGGGCAGGCGTATATCTCCACAACCCGATCTGGCGGAAATTGCCGCCTATACAAAAAGTCAATTACAATCCCTGCCGGAACATCTGCGGGAGCTGGCCGTAGCGCCATCCTATCCCGTCGAAATTGCACCATCACTGCTGCGTCTTCGGGAAACGGCGGAACAATTGATCGGCTAAGAGCCGAGAGACGGCAATCTCAACTCTAAATAATGGAAAGGGTAAAGATTTGAAAAATCTGCGTTTAATCTTTGTAGTTTTCCTG
>JBDKVD010000276.1:0-12007 GCA_039679325.1 Smithella sp. | reverse complement strand
TTAGACGGCTGGGCATCACCGTAACCAAGAAAACAGGCAACGCAGTAAAAAGGAATCGTATCAAGCGCCTGATTAGAGAGTTTTTTCGTCTCAATAAAACATTGTTTCCCGCCGGACATGATACTATCGTGATGGCTAAAAGGAATACACCGCCCCTTACATATCAGGAAGCATGCAGAGAATTAACGGAACTTTTCTCCCGGAAAGCCAACATAATATAATAGTTATGTTTCGGAATATTTCGGTAAAATTTTTTGTTTCCATTATCCGTTTCTACCAAATCTGTGTGTCACCATTCTTTTTTGCTCCATGTTGCCGTTTTTACCCGTCATGTTCTCAATATGCCATTGAGGCTATCCAACTTTACGGCCCGGCAAAAGGTTCATTAATGGGCATAAAACGAATTCTGCGTTGCAATCCATTTCACCCCGGCGGTTACGATCCAGTCAAGTAAACAATAGGGAGGTTTCCATGGACAAAAAGACAATGCTGGCCATCGTCCTATCCTTGGGTGTACTGTTAGCATATCAGATTTTTTTTGCCAAACCACAGGTTCCATCCAAGCAGACAGCAGTACCCGGTCAGCAGGCAACACAAAGTGTAAAAGCTAAAGAAGTGCCTACTCAGACGGCCGCAGCCCCAAACACGGCAACAATTGCTAAAGAAAGCATAAAAAGCACAGTTTCACCAAAAGATATTAAAGTTGAAACTGCTCAATATTCCGCAGTATTTTCCACCAAAGGCGGTGCTCTGAAATCATTCCAGCTCAAAGGATATCAAAAAGACTGCATCAATTGTGCTGACGATATTTACCCGCGTATTAAAAATCTTGTTACCGGCAGCAAACAGCCGTTGCCGCCCAAGGGTACGGGTTATGTTGAACTGGTAGATGTAAAAGAAGGCATGCCTTATCCTCTGGCCGTTACTTTCCCGGAATCCAGCGTCGACATTTCTGCAGATGCCGTTTATGAAACCGATGCCGCCAAATTGGATCTGATCAATACCAGAGAAAAGAAGCGCCTGGTCTTTTCCCGGACTTTTGATGATAAAATAAAAGTGGAAAAGATTTTCACCTTTAATCCCGACAATTACACCATCAGCCTTGATGTCAGGGTGCATAACCTGACCGCCACACCGCTTAATCAGGTTCCAAAACTGAGCTGGCAGCAGTACGCCGACCCCAGCAAGGAAGTAGACAGCTACGGACATGAAGGACCGGTGGCTTCTGTTGCCGGAAGCATTGAACGGGAGGAGCCCAAAAAGCTGGACAAGGAAAAAATACAAGGGCCCAACGTTTTATGGAGCGGATATGAAAGCAAATATTTTCTAGCCTCATTTATCCCGGAAAACCCCTCACTGACCAGCACAATCATAAGTCGTGATGAAGCCAATATGGTTTCCGTAAGCATCAAGGGACAGAAAGAACTCATTCCCGGCAACCAGAGCGGCAGTTTCAACTACACACTTTATCTTGGCCCCAAGGAACACAGCCTGCTTAAAGCACAAAATGTCGGTCTGGAAGATTCCATTGATTTCGGCAGCTGGCTCAAATGGCTGGCCCTGCCGCTTTTATGGGTGTTGAATTTTATTCATAATTACATTGCCAATTACGGCTTGGCGATTCTTGTTTTGACCTTGCTGATTAAAATAATTTTCTGGCCGCTGGGGAATTTAAGCTATAAATCCATGCAGGAGATGAAAAATCTCCAGCCGAAAATTGCCGAATTAAAGGAAAGATACAAGAACGATCAACAAAAGATCGGCGCGGAAACAATGGCTCTCTACAAGGCCCATCACGTAAATCCTTTAGGCGGATGTTTGCCGATGCTGATTCAGATTCCAATTTTTTTCGGCCTTTACAAAGCTCTGCTTTATTCTATCGAACTGCGTCACTCGCCGTTTTTCTGGTGGATTCAGGATCTTTCAGCCAAGGATCCTTACTATATAACCCCGATTATTATGGGAGCGACTCAATTTATTCAGCAAAAGATGACACCGACAATGGGTGATCCGATGCAGGCAAAATTAATGTTGTTCATGCCTGTCATTTTCACATTCTTTTTCCTGAACTTCCCTTCCGGGCTGGTCATTTACTGGTTATTCAACAATATTTTCAGTATCGGCCAGCAATATTACATGAACAAAAAGCTGGAAAGTTGATCTGTGAGGTTAGAAGATGAGCACTGAAACCAAGACAATCGAGATAGAAGAAAAATCAATCGATGCGGCAATAGAAACCGCCTGCCAGGAATTTGGCGTAACACGGGATAAATTAAATATTGAAATAATTTCCGAAGGTAATCGCGGTTTTTTGGGAATGCTGGCCAAAAAAGCAAAAATAAGGGCTTCCCTGTTGACGCTTGACGTTTCCTTCGACCTGAATGTAACCGAGAGCGTCCCCGCAACAACTATTCCCCCAATAGTTGAACCGCAATTGAAAATCACCCCCAAACCCGTGCCGGAAAAACAAGAAGAGAAAGAAGAAAAAGAAGCAGCGCCGCAACCGGCTGCTATTTCTCCATTGGCCCTGAAGGCAAAAGAAATTCTGGAAGGCATATTAGAGAAAATGTCTTTTGAATGTCAGATTACATTGCAGGAAACACCGGAGAAAATAGTCTTCAATATTGAAGGCGACGGCAGCGGTTTACTGATCGGCAAACGCGGACAGAACCTTGACGCGATTCAGTATATTCTGAACAAAGCAATTAATCGATCCGACAGCGAACGCAAAATGATTATCGTTGATTCGGAAACCTACCGAAAAAGACGGGAAGAGTCTCTCCTGGTTTTGGCCGAGCGAATACGGGAAAAAGTGAAGAAAACCAAAAAACCGGTATCGCTTTCCAACATGAATGCTCATGACCGGCGCATTATTCATCTCGCCCTGCAGAAAGATGAAGCCCTCATGACAAAAAGCCGGGGCGAAGGGGAATATCGAAAGATTGTAATTCTCCCGTCCAGAAGAAACTATGGGCAGACAAGAGCAAAGGTACAGGAATAGACTCTTAAAAAGACTGAAGACTAAGGGCTGAAGGTCAAGAAGAACGCATGAACATTAACTTCTATTATTTCCTTTTTTTGTCTGACACCCCTCAATCCAGGCACCTTCAGCCTGTTCAAGGAATTGCCATACTGTGCTTCGCCACGACACCATAGCAGCAATTGCCACTCCTCCCGGCGTAGGAGGAGTGGGCATAATTCGCATCAGCGGCCCTGACGCCTGCAAAATCGCCCGCCAAATTTTTCTGCCGAAACAGACAAACTGTTCCTGGAAAAGCCACCATTTGTATTACGGCGACATCATTGCCGCTGATGGAAAAACAATTCTCGATGAGGTTCTGGCAACACTGATGCCCGGCCCGCATTCCTTTACCGGCGAGGATGTTCTGGAAATCAATTGTCACGGCAGCCCTGTGATCATGCAGGCGATTCTGGCCGAACTTGTGCAATCAGGTTGCAGACCGGCCAGACCCGGCGAATTTTCGCAACGCGCTTTTCTCAATGGACGCATTGATCTATCGCAGGCGGAAGCTCTGGCGACTCTTATCGCCGCCCGCTCGGAGAAGGCCCGTGCCATTGCGCTCGCCCATTTAAAAGGAGCGCTGGGTGCTGAAATAGAAAGTCTACGGCTTGCGCTGATCGAAGCACTGGCCCTCACGGAAGTTTCTATAGATTTCATGGAAGATGCCGCCGACCAGGGCGTCGCGGAAGTATTGCCGCAGCTCGATACCCTGTCGACGCGTTTGCAATTACTATTGGATTCCTACCGGAAGGCAAAAGTTTACACGGAAGGCCTGAATGTCGTTATTACCGGCAAACCAAATGTCGGAAAATCCAGCCTGCTCAACACCCTGACGGGCAGGAAGAGGGCCATTGTGACGGATATTCCCGGCACAACCCGCGATTTCATCACAGATCAAATCAACATCCGCGGCATACCGGTCAACCTTGTGGACACCGCTGGAATACGCCAACCACAGGATATCATTGAAAAGGAAGGAATTGATCTCGTCTGGGAAAATCTGGCCGGCGCCGATTTGATAATAATTCTCCTGGACGGCAGTAAACCTTTAACCGGGGACGACAAAAAGATATTTGCCGCTGTTTCAACCAAAAATTATCTGATAGTCATCAATAAAACGGATCTGCCCTCAGCCTGGGAAATAAGCGAACTTATACCAGGCAGCAGAATACTGAAAATATCGGCCAAATTCGGGACGGGAATTAACGAATTAAAAGAAGCTATTGTCGACAGCACCGGTGCCGGTGAAGAAGAAAATTCCGAGATGGTGATGATCACCAACATGCGGCATAAGGTTGCACTGGAAAAAGCCCTCGACAATATAAAAAGAGCCAAAGAAAATGCAGCGTGCACCATATCGCCCGAATTAACCGCGTTCGATCTGCGTGAAGCCCTGGATAGTCTCGATGAAATCACCGGAAAGAAGATTGATGATGAAATTCTGGATAAAATTTTTTCCAGCTTTTGTATTGGCAAGTAATTTGAATCTGCCTTTAATATATGGTAAAAAATAAATCATCATAACTACCGAGATGAGGTTAAGCTATGAAAAAGTTTTATTTTTTGTTTTGCCTCGCCGTCGTGTTCGGTTTAGGAATAAGCACAGCGTTCTGTGCGGAAAAATGCGTTAATGCCGAGGCGGAAGCCGCCCTTGTCAACAATGATATTCCTTCCGCCAGGCACGAAGCCATCGCCCGCGCCAAATGGTCGGCAATTGAACAGGTTGCCGGCACGGAAATAAAGGCCCAAAGCTTTGTGCAAAATTTCACGCTGGTGGAAGATGTAATCAAGACAAAAACCGGCGGAGTAGTTAAAAGGTACACTGTTCTTGACCAAATAAATAGTCCTGACAGCGTAAAAGTCAAAATCAATGCCTGCGTAGAACCGTCCGGAGCTAAAGAAGCCATTTCTGATCTGGCATTGAACAATTCCATCGCCGTTTTTATTCCGGCGCGTAAACCCGGACAGAGCGGCAATGTGTTTGAAGAAACAAACGTTCTTTCGGAAACTCTGATCGGGAAAATAACCGATCAAAATTATATGGTCGTAGACGTTGCTCCAACCGGTACAATAGAGGCCAAAGAAATAGAAAAAGCCATGAAGAGCGGCAGCACACTCGCCGTCCGCAGCATGATGTACAAGTTTTTGTCCAACCTGATCATCATCGGCAAAGTGGATTATGCGATTTCCACAAAAAAAGGAGAAGACATCGGCTACGGTCTTTCCATGCCTTTTAACAGCGTAACCGTGCGCCTGAATTACAGGATTATCGCCAAAAACAATAAAACCGGAAAGATGGAAATATTAACGGCGGGCACCGAATCGGCCAAAGGATTAGCAGGCAGTGCAGAAGATGCTGCCGCCAACGGCATGGAAGAACTGGCCCAAAATCTGGCGCCGATAATTCTGGATAAAATAGCAGCATACATTAAAGGCAACACCAAAAAAGTTGCTGTCCGGATCAACGGCGTAAACGACTTGGACACTGTCCTGGAAATCAAAGAACTTTTGCAAAACATAGTCTGGGTTTCGGAAGTTAAAGAAAAGCAGATGGGTGATTTTATTGTCAGCTATCCGGAAAATACGCTTTATCTGGCCAACAGCATCAAACAAAAGGGAAATTTCAAGGTCGTTAATTTTTCACCATATTCCCTTACTTTAGATTATCAGAAAGAAACCAGGTAGAATTTCCAACGGCAGAATCGTTTTTGCCGATAAGGAGAAAAGATTATAAAAAAAATAATTTTATTTATTCTGGGTTGTCTTATCGCCGGCAGTTCATGCAATGCTTTTGCCGTTGAAAAACCGCGCATTGCTGTTTTGCGCTTCGCCAATAATACGCAAGCCTATTGGTGGTCGGCCACAGCATCTTCCGAACTTCAGGACATGCTGATTAATGAACTGGCGGCGGGTAAAGCCTTTTATGTATTGGAGCGGCAGGATTTATATTCGCTGCTGGAGCAGAAATTTACGGAAGCATTGTTAATGGATGCGAGAACAACGAAGTTGAAACCGGGGAAAATCAGGGGGATAAGATATTTTATCGTGGCAACCGTATCGGCTTTTGAGGAAAGCACCAGTGCCAGTGGCACCGTGGCTAATTTCCTCGGTTTCTCTTCCACAGAAGGACAAAATAAAGCGTATGTAGTTATTGATCTCAAAGTGATCGACAGGGAAGCAGGTGTAATCATAGACTCTCATTCCATTGAAGCAACTTCCCTGCAAAATATTCCGGCACGCAATGGTTCCCGGTTTCAAGGCAGCCTCAGCAAACGGGAAAAAACGCCGGTAGGTAAAGCAATTCGCAACTGCATCATCGAAACAGCCAGATACCTCGAGTGCTCCCTGGTTAAAAAAGATAAGCAATGTGTAAAAAAATAGGAGCAGATTTATGAAATATTCGGAAGCGAAACTGGGACGTGTTTTTGTTATTCGCCTGGAGGACGGGGAAATCGTGCACGAAGTGATCGAAGCATTCGCCCTGGAGCATTCCATCAACGCCGCATCGCTTATCATTCTCGGCGGCGCCGATGAGGGCAGCAGGCTCGTCGTCGGACCGGAAAACGGCCGCTCCGCTCCGCCGGTCATCCCTCTGGAAAGAGTCATTGATGACGTCCGGGAAGTTACCGGCACAGGAACTATTTTCCCCGACGACGAGGGCAACCCGATTCTTCATCTGCACATGGCTTGCGGAAGAAATTCCTCGACGATAACGGGGTGTATTCGCCAGGGTGTCAGGGTATGGCACGTCATGGAAGTGATTCTCTTTGAGCTCACGGGCACGCCCGCCCGCCGCCTTCCCGACGCCGCAACGGGATTCAAGTTCCTTATTCCCGATTGACACCAGGTTGCCGAAATAATCAGGGAAATTTATCGACAAGTTTCCGCGTCAGCCTGCCGCCCCATGTTTCCTGAGAATGCAGCGCGCCGCAGGGACAAACCTCAATGCAGCAGTAACAGCGGATGCATTTTTTATAATCAAATTCTAATTTCTCATTTTTTTCTGTAATCGCCCGAGCAGGACAAATAGTCCAACATTTACTGCACAACCGGCATAATGTTTGATCGCAGACAGGCCTTGCCAGTGTGTGCCGACGCAGAAAGTTTTGCAGGATAGCGGGACCGAAAATCAGATTCCCTCCGCCCGGCAATTGAAAATTGGAAATCGTCGGCATTACTCCGTCGATTTCCAAGGGTGGAAGCAATTGATCATCCCGGGCAACTTTCAATACCGGCATATTCGCATACGGAATGCCGATCATTTTGCATACAGCCATGTCCAGCGCAAAAGAATTATCGCTTCCCATCAGAACGCCGATTTGTCGGGGATGTCCCGCCTTGCCCGGCCCCTCACCTTCCAGTCCCAGAATACCGTCCAGAATGGATATAGTGGGCAAAACCGCCTGATGAATAGCCACCAGCAGACGTGCAAAGGCCACGGTATCGACGCCCGCCCGCATGTGCCACTGGGACTTTTTGAAGCCAACGATACAGCCGAACATATTTTTTACGGCCAGCGTCAACAGCATCTGCTTATGAGTTTTGAGCTTGGGCAGGTTGATGATGACATCCGCCTCTACCGCATCACGCGCGATTTCAATCAGGCCATACGGTTTGCCGATATCGACTTTTACAACATCTTTAAAAGGAACACAGATCACATCGAGGCCTTGCAACGCCTCCGCCGTACCATTACTTTTTAGAATTTTTGTAAAAGAGCCTATGGCCGGAGAATCCGAGACTTGCGGTCGGACACCTTTTTGCAAGACATACTCCGCGACAACCCGAATCAGGCTGGGATGAGTAAGGAGAGCGTCTTCAGGACGTGCAGCACAAAGCATGTTGGGCTTGATCAAAACGCGGCTGCCGGGCTTGATTCTGCCGCCCGTCAGCCTTTCAAGCATCTCATAAATTACCGGTTTGAGCTGATCGCATTGATAAGAGGCACTGCGAATGATGACTTTAGCCAATTTTGCACCTGACCGGTATTTTATTTATTTTGACGCAATCGCAACGTTGACCGCTTGATTAAGAAACAAGTGGTTGCAGATCAACACAAACAACTACCGGGATGTTCAAATACTATTTGGCAACGGCTGCTTTTAAAGCCTTGCCGGCTGTAAACTTGGGAACTTTCTTGGCGGCAATTTTGATTGTTGCACCAGTCTGGGGATTTCTTCCTTTTCTGGCAGCTCTTTTAGTTACGGAAAAAGTTCCGAAACCAATAATAGTTACTTTATTGCCCTTTTTCAGGTCCTTCTTCACTGCGTCCAAAAATGCCTCTAATGCTTTCGCCGCCTCTGCTTTGGTGCAGGTAGCCTTCGCAATTTCATTGATAATGTCTGCCTTATTCATTGTTCCTCCCTGTTAAGATTGTTTATTTTTCCGCCAATAAAGTTGGCGTTTCATATTTTTTCCTAATTAACATATATACTGATTTTCTTCTACTGAAAAACTGTTCTTGATCATCCTGGCATTCCCATAAAGTGACTAGGCGGTTTAATTCCTGCCGATCTCCCTGCTTTTCTTGTCCTGATACATCTGCATATCGGCGCGGGACATCAGCTCATTAAGAGAGTCATGATGATGAGGATCAAACACGGCACAGCCGATGCTGATGGAAATATCGAACTTCCGTCCTTTGCGCGCATTGTTTTTATTGATCAGTTTATGAAGCCTCTTTAACAGGCCTTCTGCTGTTTTCTCATCAGCTTCAGGAGCCAGTATGGCAAATTCATCACCCCCGATGCGGGAAACAATATCAGAGCGGCGGAAAGTCTTAACCAGTATTTTTGCCGTATCGATTAATGCTTTGTCGCCGTCTTCGTGGCCAAGGTTATCGTTGATCCATTTCATTCCGTCTACATCGGCAAAGAAAAGCAGCATTTTTTGTTTCGAACGTTTGGAAAATTTAAGCTGGCGCTCGGCAAGATTAATAAACCCTCTCCTGTTATAAAGGCCTGTAAGCTGATCGGTAAGGGCCATAGTTTCCAGATGATGTTCCATTTTCCGGTGTTCGGTAATATCAATGCCGAAAACAGCAATACGCACAACCTGGCCGTTGCCGTCGAAAACAGGGTAGTATACCTGATCGATGTTCCGGTTAAAGCGTATATCTTCGAAACGCACCGGCCGGCCGGTGTTGATAACCAGATTAGCCTGATCTCTACGCAGTTGTGCTATATCCGGTTCGATCAGATCGTAAATGCAGCTTCCCGCCAGCATGTCCAAGTCAATTCCGAATCTTCTGGCCATGGTCTCATTTGCCGCCAGGATAACACCGTCTTTATTCATGAGAAAGAAAGATTCAGTAACCGCATTAAGAAGAGCGCGTAAGTTGTTCTCGCTTTCCTGCAGCAATTGTTCGGCTATTATTCGTTTGCTGATATCACGGATGATGCTGAAAAGTACTGGTTCGTCGCCAATGATGGCGCCTTGAGAATTAACTTCAACCGGAAATCTCTCACCGCTTTTCTTCATATGGACTGTCTCCGTCACAAGATGGGAAGCGGCGGTATCATCCATGCTGGGCATATCCTGGTCACGCATTTCCGGTGCCCGCAGGTCAAAAATAGTTTTGGCAAGTAATTCCTCGTGAGAATATTGATAGGTATTGACGGCGGCGGCATTGGCTTCCAATATTTTTCCATCCCGATAGCGGATGAACAGGATAGCATCACGGGAATTATGGATAAAGGATTCATATTTCTTTATCCGATCCTCAAGTATGCTTTGCGGCGAATTTTTCATGTTGGTATTACTTGGCATCTAAATTTAGTGCGCATTATATGCTTGTTTTCATAAAAAGGACATTTTGAAAGGATAGCTCTTGCAATGCGGATATATTTTCCCGGATGTAAAATTACCTGTTTCAAATGCATTACACTGCCTTTGGAACAGGTTAACTTATATAATAATTGATCCTTTATTACAAGAACATCTATTGCGTGTTATTCATTGGAAGCAACGTCGGCATTTGCTGCGTCAAATTGTTCCAGTTTTGAATTCAGTTCCGTCCAGATATTGTAGGAATGTTCAAGCTCGAAATTAATTTCTTTTAATTCTTTATTGCGGTTTTTGATCTGATTTACATCCTTGTGGGTTTGCGGATCACACAGGGCTGCTTCATTTCCGGCTTTTTTTTCTTCTAATAATTCAATCTTTTTCTCAACCGCAGCCAGCTCTTTTTTCCACACATTTTTCGTTTTAGCCAGCCTGTTGCGCTCTTCGGCCTCTATTCTCTTTTGTTCTTTGCTTTTATATATCTGCTCTTTATCGGGCCGACCAGGTTTATCTTCAACTTTTATGCCGAAGGGCTCAGAGCGCTTTTCAATAAAATAAGAATAATTACCATGATAATAATTGAGCACTCCATCTTTTAATTCAAAGACTTTATTAACCAGACGATCCAGAAAGTAACGGTCATGGGATACAATGGCAACAGTGCCGGAATAATTGATCAGAGCTTCCTGAAAAATATCTTTCGTCTTCAGGTCAAGGTGATTTGTAGGTTCATCGAGGATGAGGAAATTAGTATCCAGCAGCAGGATTTTTAACAGGGCGAGCCTTGATTTTTCACCACCGGAAAGCACTGAAACCGGTTTAAAAATATCGTCTCCGGAAAAAAGAAAAGCCCCCAGCAAATTGCGTTTTTCCTGATCATTCGCCCGTGTGGCGACACTGCCAACTTCTTCCCAGATCGTATTTTCATAGTTCAGGTTTTGTGAACTTTCCTGGGAGAAAAAGGCCATATTGACGTCATTGCCATATTGAATGATACCGTTTGTAGGTTGTTCGGTTAAACTCAGCAGGCGGGATAACGTGGACTTGCCGGAGCCGTTCACACCAACAAACGCCACTTTG
The DNA here is from genome assembly GCA_039679325.1 of Smithella sp. GTDB lineage: Bacteria > Desulfobacterota > Syntrophia > Syntrophales > Smithellaceae > MVRV01. The sequence goes on along the minus strand of JBDKVD010000276.1, from coordinate 1,122 downwards.
TCGCCGCGAAAGAGGGTAAAATTAAAATTGGAAAGAACATTCAGGCTGCCGTAACTGTGGCTGAGGTCGGTTACCTTGACTACCTCCTTGGCGCTTTTCTTGCTTTCGGGGAACTTCATCGTTACGGCTCTGGCCTGGGCATCCAGCGTGATTACATCAAACTTTTCCAGCATTTTAACCCGGCTTTGAACCTGACTGGCTTTCGTTGCCTTGTAACGGAAACGTTCCACGAAGTCCTCAATCTTTTTAATCTGTGCTTTTTGCAGCTCCCTTTCCTTTTTCAGGGCGGCGTGACGCTTTTCCTTTTCATCAAGATAGTGCGAATAATTGCCTTTATAAATGTGAATATGGCGGGCGACCAGTTCGGCAATCTGGGTGGCGATTTTATCCAGAAAAAAACGGTCATGGGAGATAACAATGATCGTTCCCGGATAATCCTTCAAATAACTCTCCAACCATTCCATGCTTTCCGTGTCCAGATGATTGGTCGGCTCATCGAGCAGCATTATGTCCGGCTCGACAAGAAGGATGGAAGCAAGCAAGATCCTCATCTTCCAGCCGCCGGAAAAAAGAGAGCAATTGCGGGTAAAATCACTTTCCCGAAAGCCGAAGCCTTTAAGTATTTGTTTGGCTTTGGCCTCAAATGTGTAACCGTCGAGGGCGTTAAACTGGGCCATTTGACTGGAATAAGCTTTGGCAATCTGATGATATTCCGGAGTATGCGCTTTGACCTGGGACATTTGCTGCTCCAGATTTTTTATCGATGCTTCGAGAGCGGCCATCCCGCTTTTATTCTTCAAAAAATCGATTAAATTGACGGACTCCAGTTCCACCAGATCCTGGGGCAGATAGCCTATTTTCTTTTGCCTGCGGTTGGGAATATCAATCAGACCGGAGTCCAGGTGAACTTCTTCCAGAATTGCCCTGAAAAGGGTAGTTTTCCCCGTTCCGTTATCGCCCACCAGGCCGATGCGGCTCTTCGGATGTATTGTCCAGTTAATGTTGTCGAACAGCTTTTTATCCAGAAAAGACAAGCTGACGTTTCTTAAGTAAATCATTTATTCTTCCTTATATAAGCCAGCGGGTATATAGGAAAAATATGGGAAACTGTCAATTGATAAT
>JBDKVD010000275.1:0-1549 GCA_039679325.1 Smithella sp. | reverse complement strand
CTTCAGCAACCGCAGGTGCCGCCACAGCCCGCACCTGCCGCCAGGTTCGATGTCAGTTTAAAGCCGGAACCGGTCGCGGCTTCGATAAAATCAACATGTATGGGCTTAACTTCTTCAAACAATTTCTTGTCGATTACAAACTTGATATCCCGATCATTGAAAATCATATCTTCTTCGGAAGGCTCATCCAGAGCCATGCCCAGGGTGGAACCACCTCAACCCGCCTGTAACATAATCCGGATGGAATGCTGTTCTTTTTGATTTTTTAGGAATTCCTTGATCATCTCGCTTGCTTTTTCTGTTACTTCAAACATAATTTTTTCTTCTCCTTTTAGTTGTGTTAAATTAATGTTGCTTTATCGTATATAAATGAATCTCGTATGGACAAAAATATTCATTTTTCTATAATCCTGCCATACATTACTTATTCGTCTTGGACAGGTGCTTCTGGAATATTGTTAATCCCTCCCATATCTTATCATCACCGATGTACTTTTTTACATCTGTTGAGGAATACTTGATTGTGCAGGTAGGCGTAGAATTAATGCCATTTTTTCTGATTATACCGTTAAGCAGCGGGAAAATTGATTTTTCATCAAAGGCTTTCCATAAAACTTTTTTTTCTTTCAGATAGGCAATCAGATTTTCTTCCTTCTCGATAGCTCTGCTTTGTGCCGCATCAAACAGGATTTTGCGGACACGAAAAACATTGTTTACGCTGGAATCGGCATTTACCGCATAGAGATAGTACTTGGCATAAAGCGGCGTGGGGCGCGAAAAGGGCACATCAACGAATGTTAATTTAACCTGGCCTGTCGTTAACATTTTTTTCAATAATGGTTCGGCCTTTGTATCTATTCTGCGGCAGGGGGGACAAAAATAGTCGCTAAACATAATAATTTCATAAGGGCCTTTGCAGCCGAGCGATGGAATGTCCTTTACAGGGCCCTGACCGTAGGCCGGTGTGACGGAACCGGTAAAAGTAAATAAGACAGTCAAATATCCCAACAAAACAAACAACAGCAGCGGCAATTTATGCAATTTAAACATCGGAAAATTTACCTCCCCCAAAAAATAGAGCCACATCCGGCTGCGTTTTTCGCGCCATGCGGACGGCACTTCATAATTAATAAGAAACGACAAAATCAACATCACCGAAAAAGCAAGACAAAAAGGGCAGTAGACGTCATTTTGCACCTGAAAGGCATACAGATGAGCTTCCACGCCCAGGCCTGCGGCCAGCAAAGCCCGCACATACGGTATTTGCTGGAAAGCGGCAAAGGCAATAATGATCGCCATGTAAGAAATGCCGATCCATTTGAGATCGACGCCGAATATATCACCTTGAAGATAACTGCAGGCCGTATCGCAATAGTCGTAATACGCCATAATCCCGATGCCCGCAAACGCCAGCACAATGGTGATAATGTTGCGATATTTTTTTATAATGTCTGTCATCTTCAACGGATCCTGCATCAGTCGGTTATTTTTGAAAATATTTTGTCTGAAACTTAAGCGCCACATTAACCAGGCCGATCATCACCGGCAC
>JBDKVD010000274.1:0-2871 GCA_039679325.1 Smithella sp. | reverse complement strand
AGGATGGCTGTTTTCATTTTTTCCATATTGCCTGCAGGAATAAGCAGCTCCGGCTTGTTCATCTTAACTTTTTCCTTAAAAATAGTGTTGTTATGCTTACAAGACATATGCCGAACGTTAACATAACGTTTTATCCGGTCAAGTGCTATTTGGGGAGACTATAATAAGAATGAAATTGTGTGTCAAAGGAAATGGTCAATGCTCGCAGCCTTTATCTAGCAAAAAATTCTTTGACATACAAGTTTGTCTTGCCTTATACTCCCGAAAAATTAAAATGGAAATTAATGTCATTAAGTTAGTGGATAATGATCCTGTCCCGTTAAACGGGAAAGAACAGATTTCAAAATATGAACCCGAAAAGGATGCGTCTATGACACTGGCAAACTCTATAGGGAAACGGGCTTTCTTGATATTTGCATGTCTTATGACATTGCTTGTTTCCATTCTTCCTTTGCAGGCGGAAGACCAGATTACAGCAGAGGCAAAAACAAGTGAAACAAAGCAGGAAAAAATATCCTCTATTGAAAGTGAACAGGCCGGGGTATTGGGAATGGCCCGCTACTATGCAAAACGCTACAACGGAAGAAGAACCAGCTCCGGTGCGATTTATGACCCGAAAAAGCTGACGGCAGCCCATCCCACACTGCCGCTTGGTACAAGAGTAAAAGTGGTAAATCTTGCCAATAACCATTCCGTGATAGTTACCGTCAATGATCGTTGCCGCAAATACAGAACACCTTTTATTGATCTATCAAGAAAGGCAGCGCATCAACTTGATTTTCTGCGGCAGGCAAAGGCGAGAGTCCGCATTATTCCACTTAAATAAAGATAAATCGAATAAAAATTTAAATCTCTGGTCATATCTTCATTTTTCTTTAAAATAGATATATTTGCTATCTATTAACAACCTATTAAATATTTATTATGTGTCTATGACAGGATATGATCTCTTTTTGTTCGTAATATTCTCTTGAAGCATGACAGAAATATTGCGAAGCTGTGTTAGCCCCGCCGTTTTATTCCACCAAAAATAGATATATGTTCTATCCATTAGTACTCCATTAAATATTCGTTGTAAATATATATAACAAGATATAGTTTTTTATAACTTATTGGTTTAGTTCGTGCCTTGCCATGAGAACTTTACAAAGTTGTATCAGCAGTACCTGTATTGTTTGTGAAAAAATTGCAGAATTAAATATTCACAATACAATAATTTTTCTTTTATCATTTTTTGATATGTTTGACCAATTAATTTCGAGAGTTTTTCTGAATGACATTGATTGTTTACTCAACAACGACGAATGCGGCGGAGAAAAGGCTTCTAAGGGTTATTGAACTATTTCTGCCCGAGAAAAAATTTAAGTTTTACCGGACAGTCGACGATTTTTCTAAGCGTCTGAGGCAGCCGGTTCTTAACAGCGCATAGTCATCTTGCTTGCTGCTTCCGGAAAGGAACTGGAGGATATTCTTTCTATCCGCGAACTTTTAGAGGATGCGAAAATAATTTTGATTGTACCCGACACGGATCCGGCTACGCTGGCAAGAGGACATACTCTGAGACCGAGATTTTTGAGTGACTGCGGGAGTGATTTTGTGGATGTCGCTGCTGTTCTTGGACGAATGATCGAAAGATCGGCTGGAATGAACAGAGATGATCAGCAGGACGGAAATTGAAGAAACAAAAAATATTAATTTAAAAAATATTAACATATGAAAGGGGTAAAATATGAAAAAAAGGACACTGGCTTTTAAGTTGATTGCCGGGGGGATCATTGCTGTGCTGATTCCACTCTTGGCAGTCGGAATGTTTTCTTCCATCAAGGCATCAAGCGCTCTCGAACAGGCAGCGAAGGATCGTGCAGTAAAAGGCGCCGGCAAACTTGCTGACATGGTGCAGGAAGTACTTGCGGTCGAAACCAAGGTTGTAAGTGAAATCGCCCTGAGCAGTGATGCAATAAATACCGCCAGTGGCAGCAGTACCGAATCGATGAACAAGAAACTTGCCGATGCCATGGGGAAAATCGGTAAAGATTACGAAACAATAACGATAACCGATACCAATGGCGTCGTTGTCGCCGACGGCAGCAATGGCGAATACAAAGGCATGTCTTTTGCGGACAGGGACTACTTCCAGAAAGCAAAAAGTGGAAAAGTAAACGTGGGTGCGGCTGTTAAATCGAAAAGAACAGGAAATCCCGTTGTTTCTATTGCCGCGCCGATTACCAAAGATGGAGCTTTTATTGGTATAGCTTCTATTGTCCTGAAAATTGATTATCTTTCCGATAAAGTAACGGCGAAAATGGGAAAGACAGGATACGGCTTTATGGTGGATCAGACCGGACTTATCGTTGCGCATCCCGAAAAAACTAATATTCTTTCGCTGAATATTTCGACAGCAGCCGGTATGGAAGAGATCGCCAAGGCAATGACTTCAAAACAGACGGGAGTTCAGGATTACACCTTTAAGGGAATCAAGAAAATAGCAGGCTTCGCTCCCATAGAAATTGCCAACTGGAGTGTTTGTATAACACAGGATCAGAGTGAATTTTTGGAGGCAGCTCATTCCATCCGCAACTTCATCCTTGTCGCCGTCATTATATTCCTGGCCTTGACCATTGTTGCCGTGTCGTTTTTTGCCAAGAGCATCTCCGCGCCGATCAAAAACGCCGTAGATCAGATGGAAGAAGCAGCCAATCAGATTGCTGCCGCTTCCAGCCAGGTATCTTCCGCCAGCCAGTCTCTGGCCGAAGGGTCGTCCGAACAGGCCTCGGCTATTGAAGAGACATCTTCGTCACTGGAAGAGATGGCTTCCATGACCAAGCAGAACGCCGGCAATGCCGTCCAGGCGGACAGTCTGATGAAAGAGGC
>JBDKVD010000273.1:0-3221 GCA_039679325.1 Smithella sp. | reverse complement strand
CCGAGATAGAAGCCACGATCATGAATAGCATCGGAGCCGGGCAAGTTGCACTTCCGTAATTCGGAGAATAACTGACATACCGGCTGTTTTGTCAAATTACCTGCGACAATCGGGCGTGTTTCCACTCCCTGCTCTTCCAGATATTTTAAAAAATCCTGTTTCTTGAAGGGGCATTCCGGTGTCAGCATTATAGGAAGTGCAAACCAGGAGCAATCCGCATCCGGTGAGACTTTCATTAAACGCATTATATCCGAATGACTGTTCAAATATCTTTGGAAGTACGCTACATTGGCAACACGTTGTGCGTGAAATGCCGGCAATCGCCTCAACTGTTCAAGACCAAAACCAGCCTGGAGCTCTGACGGCCTCACGTTGAATCCCCAGTTCAGAAATACATACCTGGGATCAATGCCGTCTACAGTATCAGGTTTGATATATTTTGCGTTGCGTGCCCAACCATGGGCGCGGAGCAGCCGGAAAAGATCTGAAAGCGGCTGGTCATTGCATGTAATCATGCCGCCCTCCATGGTGGTGATGTGATGAGAAAAGAAGAACGAAAAACTGCCCGCCAATCCGAATGTGCCAACTGCTTTGCCCTTAAAAGCTGCGCCCAGAGATTCACAACAATCTTCGATCAGAATTAGATTATATTTTTGACAAATGGAAAGAACACGATCCATGTCGCAGGGGTTGCCCATTAGGTGAACCAGTGAAATCGCCCGGGTATCCGGAGATATCTTGGATTCAAGATCATTTAAATCCATATTGAGAGACTCCGGGTCTGTATCGACGAATCGTACTTTCAGCCCGGCCATCATGGGTGCCCAGATCTGAGTAGGCCATGTGACAGAGGGTACGAGAATTTCATCACCCGGATTAAGTAATTTATTTTGGGGGTTTATTAATGAAAAAGCAATCAGAAGATCGGCAGATGAACCGCTGTTAACCATGATTGCTTCCGACGAGCCAATTTCATATGAAAATTGCCTTTCAAATTCAATGGTCTTTTCCCACATTGTGGTTCTAAATGAGCATAAAGAGTCAATAGCTGCCAAAATTTCCTCTAAATCATAGGTGGCTATGCTGAGAGGGTACCAGTATTTTTCAGCTTTATAACTGTTAATTCGCGATGATTCCTTCATTAAAGCCTGAACAGGTTCCCGTAACTGATAAGTGTATTTTAAATTCATGGGAATGATCTTCCTTTCTGGTGAGGGAAAATTGATTCAAAATCTTTTACAACTGATCTTATGCCCGTATCTAAATCAATTTTATGCTTCCAGCCGAGTTTGTTTAATCTGCCAACGTCCAATAATTTACGCGGCATTCCATCGGGTTTAGTCACGTCCCAATCCAGCCTGCCGTTATATTCCACAATATTCGCTACTTTTTGAGCAAGTTCGCGAATGGTCAGATCATAACCTGAACCTACATTGATAATTTCCGGTGAATTGTAATTTTTTAATAAGAACAGGCAGGCATCAGCCAAATCATCCACATGCAAAAATTCCCGGCGTGCGTTGCCTGTACCCCAGAGAGTTATACCGGGGGCGTTGTTCCTTTTGGCCTCGATAAAGCGTCTTACCAGGGCGGATACTACATGAGATCGCTCAAAATCAAAATGATCACCGGGACCGTAAACATTGCATGGTATCGGACAAATTACATTCAGTTTATATTGCTGGTAAAGCGCTTGCGCGAGACGAATGCCGGCGATTTTGGCTACGGCGTAAGATTCATTCGTCGGTTCAAAAGGGCCGCTCATAAAATCACTCTCCTGCATTGGTTGCCGGGCATCGCGGGGGTAAATACATGAGCTGCCGAGAAACACTGTCTTTGTCACTCGAAAGTAATTGCAGGCCAGCAAAACATTATTCTGTATCTCTAAATTGTTGACTAAAAAGTCCACCGGTTCAGCCATGTTTGCGGCAATTCCACCTACCTTTGCCGCGGCAAGGATGACATACTCCGGTTTCTCACTGTCAAAGAATTTCCAGACATCTTTTCGCGAAGTCAAATCCAATTCAGATTTCGTTCTGACGATGACATTGTCAAACCCTTTACTGATCAGGCAACGCAAAACCGCAGCGCCTACCAGGCCGCGATGTCCGGCCACAAATATTTTTGATTCCTTCGATAATACGTACATGGCTGTCGTCCGGACGTTAAAGAGAAGTACTGCCGATCCTTTGTTTCCAGGATGCGACAATTTCACAAAATATATCATCAAGGCTTTTGGTAATATTCCAGTCGGGATAATGGGCCTTCATTTTGGAAAGATTGCTTATATAACAGATATGATCTCCTTCCCTGTTCTTTTCCGAATATTCGTAATTCATTTTGATACCCGTAATATCTTCTATTTTTGTAAAAGCCTCTAAAATGGATATGGAATTATTTCTGCCTCCGCCAATGTTGTAAACCTCGGCAATTCGAGGCTTGGCATAAAAATGCCGGATGAATTGGGCAACATCGTAAGAATGAATATTGTCACGCACCTGTTTGCCTTTGTATCCGTAAACACTGTATGCGGTCTTTTCCAGGTTGCATTTTATGAGATAACTCAGGAAACCGTGCAATTCGACACCCGAATGTGCGGGACCGGTCAGACAGCCTCCGCGCAGGCAGCAGCTGCAGATGTTAAAATAGCGTCCGTACTCCTGCACCAGTATGTCCGCTGCGACTTTGGACGCGCCGAAAAGAGAATGTTTGGATTGATCAATAGTGAAGTCTTCACTTATGCCGTCGGCAAAACCGGAATCATCGTAATCCCAGCGGGTATCCAACTCTTTGAGACGTATCCTGTTGGGTGCGTCGCCATAGACTTTATTGGTGGACATATGTACAAATACAGTCTCCGGCGCATGCCGGCGAACACCCTCTAAAAGATTCAATGTTCCAACGGCATTAGTGTCGAAATCATCAAAAGGGATTTGCGCAGCAAGATCATGGCTGGGTTGTGCAGCCGTATGGATAAGAAGTGACGGCCGGATTTCTGAAATAATCTGAAGTAATTTATTTCTATCTCTTATATCCGCTTCAATATGGACGAAGTTGGGAATGTTGTCTTCAAGTCTCTTCTGATTCCAGCGTGTGTCACCCTGGTTGCCAAAAAAGACGGCCCTCATATTATTATCCAGTCCATACACTTTTTCAAAGTCCATATGAAGATTTTCAATAACGGAAGAGCCGATCAGACCGGAAGAGCCTGTGACTAATAA
>JBDKVD010000272.1:0-3185 GCA_039679325.1 Smithella sp. | reverse complement strand
ACGCCTGCAGCGGATGTACGAGCAGAGCGTCGCCGATATTGAAAGCATTCTGTTTGGCGGGGATGCTGATCTTCAAAGAATATTTCCCGGAGCATCCCTGAAAGATTTGAGAATGCTCAGGCACTATTATCACGCACCGGCCATGGGTAAATGTTTCCCCCGGCATGACGGCGTAAAATACGTTACCGGCGCCATCGCCGCGAAAAATAATGAATATATCCTTATTGCCAACAGAAGGATTCGAATTGACCGGCAGGCGGGCAACGGGTATTTGTTCCGGGATTTCATCGTTCGTCCAACGGACGAAAAAGATGAAGTTCAAATAGTTGACAATTATCCGGGATTTGTTGTGGATGGAAGAAGGGTCAATGCGCAAAGATTATCGCGCTGCGTACCTTATGGAATCCCCGGGGCATGCGCAGGCGGCGAAGTTGGACGATATCGCCGAATGCCGCCCTGGCACCGGTCCGGGAAGAGTATTGAGTTATCGTGCCGGATCAATGATCGGGGTGAAAATTGCCAAAACGGCGCAAGTTGGAAGTCCGTCACGGTAGGAAGCTCCTGCGACACGCAGATGAGGATTATAACCGGCGTCGAATGATGATTTTTTATTATTCTGTTACTTTTTCTTCGACTTTCATTTCCGGTTGGGGGGCTTCTTCCAAAACATCTTCCGTTTTGGCGGGATCGGCCAGAGGGTCCGCCTCATTTATTTCCGGTGGAACATAATAGGACGAACACTTATATGCACGGCGGATTGGTTGCCTGGGTTCTTTCGGAAATTTTGCGCGATAGTGTGCTAGGTTTTTATCCGACAACACTTTTTCCATAAACATGGCGAATACGGGCAACGCGGCGCGGCTTCCCTGTCCCAGCCTGCTCGCACCAAATTGCTCGCTCCGCTTCTCAGCGCCAACCCAGACACCACCGACCAGTTTCGGTGTAACTCCCACGTACCAGGCATCAGAATAGTTTGATGTTGTACCCGTCTTACCGCCAAAATCAGTATCCCAACGGAATAAATCCCAATTCCACAAAGCACGGGAAGTTCCACCCGGTTCCGTGACACCGCCTTTGAGAAATTCAATCATTAGAAATGCATTTTCATAGGAAATGACCCGTTCGGGTTTAGTATTTGCTTCATAGATTGTTTTACCAGCATTATCTTCAATTCGTCGGACAATGACGGGAGAATGATACATCCCTTCCGATACTATTGTCGTATAAGCGTTAACCAGCTCCAGCAGTGAAACCTCGGATGAACCCAGACACAGAGAAGGTACTTCCACCAATTTGGACTGGATACCCATCATATGTGCGCATTTCGCCACATTGGAAATGCCGACTTTCTGCGCCACCTGAGCGGCAATTGAATTAACGGATTGGGCAAAGGCGGCTTTTAAAGTCATCGCATATCCGCCGAATGTTCCATTGGAATTTTTAGGTTTCCATACGCCGCCGTCATATTTATAATTTACGGGTTCATCAATAAGTTTATCGCAGGGAGATTTCCCGGCAAGCATCGCCGCCGTATAAACAAATAATTTAAATGTTGAACCCGGTTGACGTTTGCTTTGAGCTACTTTGTCATATTGCCAGTAATCATAACTTATATCCCCCACCCATGCTTTCACATGTTTTGTATCAGGTTCCATCGCCACAAAACCGCAATGAAGGAATTGGTTCATATATCGGTCGTATTCCAGCATACTGATTTTGAGTTTCTTATATCCTTCTTTATTGTAATCAAACACCCTGGCTGTTTGCGGCTGATTCGGACTCTCGTCGATGGAATTTTGATGGGGCGAATTTTTCCCGCTTCTATAGCGCCAGGAATTATGCGCCAGCCAATATGGAGAAAAGCGTTCCTGAAGCTGTTTCATCTGTTTTTGAACTGCTTCCTCTGCATACTTTTGCAGACGGGAATCGATAGTGACATATATTTTCAATCCGTCCGCATAAATATCGTAGCCGTTGGCTTCACCCCATTTTTCGAGGAATTTGGCCAGATAATCGCGGAAATAGGGAGCAGTACCTCCCTGAGGCCTTTCCACACGATAGTTGAGAGTCAGGGGTCTTTGCTTTAAGGAATCAGCCATTTGCCGGGTGATGAATTTATTGTCCGCCAACTGCTGCAACACCACATTGCGACGTTCTTTTGCGCGTTCCGCATACAAATAAGGATTATAGACGGTGACTGCTTTCAACATTCCAATCAGTACGGCTGATTGTTCGTAAGTCAGTTTATCCGGTGTGGTTCCATAATAGGTCTTCGCCGCAGTATGAATTCCATATGCATTACTGCTGAAGTTAACGGTATTAAGATACATTGTAAGAATTTCCTGCTTGGAATAAAACAATTCAATCTTAATAGCTGCCGTCCATTCCTTGGTTTTTCCAATCAGCAGCCGAAGCCCCGGCACATAACCCAGAAGTCCTGTCGAATACTGGCTGCGTGTTTTATACATATTCTTGACCAATTGTTGAGTGATGGTGCTGGCTCCGCGGGCATTGCCATGAAGCGTATCTTTAAACGCCGCAAACAGTCCTTTTATATCAACGCCGAAATGGTTGTAAAAACGGATATCTTCAGTGCTGACAAGTGTGTTGATCAAGGCCGGAGAAATATTTTCATACTTCACCAGTTTCCGGTTCTCATCAAAATATTTGCCGATAACCTGTCCGTCGGCGCTGATGATTTCGGATGAAATCAACTGAGGCGGGTCACTGATGCTTCTCAGGGAAGGTGATTTACCAAAAAGCCATAGAAAATTAATATTAACCAGCACCAGATACAGCAGGAAGAAACCGCCAAAAGTCATTATCTTATTCCCGATTTTGCCCCAGCGGGATAATCCATGATAACGGGCAGTTCTGTACTTGCGCCAGGCAATGAATTTAATAAGATATTCTTTGCCTTTTTGTTCTATTGTATCCCAAAGTGATTTTATACGTTGCTTATCCATATCCAGCTAATAATATTAATGTGTTACAAACTATGAGATTGCTTCGTTTCGCTCGCAATGACGGCGAAATGGACTTTTTACGAAACCATCATCATTGAAGGCGAAAGCAGACTGGTAGAATTGGAAGGGAGACTGATCATAACTTTTACGGGATTATGAAAATAGCAATTATTGGAGCCGGACCGGGCGGACTATACGCGGCGCTCGCGGCGATAAAGC
>JBDKVD010000271.1:0-5932 GCA_039679325.1 Smithella sp. | reverse complement strand
GGGGGTCAAACTGTGGATTCAAGGAAGTGCCCACTTTTGACATATATTGGCTCCCCAGCGCGGACTCGAACCACGGACATGGTGGTTAACAGCCACCCGCTCTACCGACTGAGCTACTGAGGAACATTGATTTTCAAACATCAAACCAGCTACTTTTTTTCCTCTTCAACAAATGAAGAGGATTTCTCTTTACCTACAATTTGTACAAATCGCAAGCTCTTTTAACGAAACTCCTGTTTTTTTACTTATATATTTTAACTGATCTTCGGGAGCAAAGTAACGCCCGCAAACATCGCAAACAGCCATATCGAAACCTTTATACCAAATCACCCGCTTGTCATCCTTATCATCCATCTCTACATAGCCGGTGGGACATAAATAAGCACATGAACCGCAACCAATACACTTCTCGGCAGTAAATTCTACCTTCGTTTCTTCCACTTCCCTACCCAGCCCAGGATCTCTAAACGAGAGTGCGCAGGCGCCCACAACGTCTCTGCACGCCCGAACGCAAAGCCCACAGAGCACACAGTCATGAACTTCCTTCGTAATTGGTTCAATCGCAACTCCCAGTTTCTCAGCAATGTCACGCACCGCCACAGTTGTCGGATATCGAAAATAAAGCAGTTCCGCCGCCAGTTTCCTGGCCTCTACAGCTTTTTCGGAAACCGTCCTTATCTCCAGACCTTGATTAGCAGGGAGATCACAGGAGGAAGCAAGCTTCCATTTTCCATTTACTTTAACTTCCACCGTACAGAGGCGGCATGCCCCAAAAGGAACCAGTTCCTCATGATAGCAGAGGGTCGGCATGTCAATCCTTAAATCCCGGATTTTCTGTAAGACACTGGCCCCCTCCCGGGCTTGAACGCTTTTCCCGTCTATCGTAATGTTTACCATTTAAAGCCCCTTTAATTTCTAAGTTTTATCACTCCTGCACAAACAGGATTTTATCCCTTTACGCCCGGATCCCGCAACAAGCACGGAAAACTTGGGCAACTATAATATATATTATAACTATTCCCAGACCATCAAACGATAACAGCGCAGACAGCGGGCTGCTTCCGTCATGGCTTCCGTGGTGCTGAACCCCCCTTCGACCTCGGCCTCGCTTTCCAATCGTTTATTCACTTCGACAAATGTCACCTTGGAAGCCGCCTTTTTAACGACGAAACCTTCTTCCCGCTGAACACCAGTATCTATGCCGATAAATGGATTAACATCAGCCATAGTTTTCCCCTGAAGATAGCAATCGATGCTCCGGGCAACTCTGTTTCCGTCATTGATGGCCTTTATGAGGGTCTCCGAACCGCTAACGCAGTCTCCACCCGCATAAATCCCTTCCACGCTTGTTTTAAAGGTTACAGGATCCACCTTGATGTACCCCCTGTCCGTAACCTCGATCTTCTCTTTTCCGGACAGGAACGCCAGATCAGATTTCTGACCGGTAGCAGCAATGATCATATCCGCCTTCATTGTCTTTTCCGATCCTTTGACAGGAATTGGATGACGGCGGCCGCTTTGATCAAACTCGCCTAATTCCATTTTGACATATTCCAGCCCGGTAACTTTTCCATCTTTGGCCATAATCTTCACCGGAGCCTTGAGGACGCTGAATTTAACTCCCTCCTCTTCCGCTCCACTGATTTCCTCAATACTCGCAAGCATTTCTGCCCTTGATCGGCGATAGAGGATCTCGATATCCTCAAAGCCTAAGCGTGCGCAACTGCGGGCGCAATCGATCGCCGCACTGCCGCCGCCGATTATTACGACTTTTTTCCTTGGTGCTACCTTGCCACCCAAACTCAGGTTCCGCAGAAACTCGGCGCCCTGGATAAAACCTTCATATCCCTCGTCTTCCCCTTCGCAACCTATTTTCACACCTACATGGGCGCCAATTGCCAAGAAGATAGCTTTGTAACCATGTTTTTGGAGATCATCCCAGTTAAGTTTTTCAATTCCGCTTTTGAATTTAAAGACGACCCCCATACGCTTAATCAGAGCCACTTCATGATCCAGGATGTCTTTGGGAAGCCGGTAATCGGGAATACCGACTGCCGCCATACCACCCGCGCGGGGCAGCGCTTCGAAAATCCTAACCGCATAGCCCCACCGGCGAAGGTGATAAGCCGCCGACAAACCAGCCGGGCCGGCTCCAACTACAGCAACCTTTTCCTGCTTAGTTTCAACCGGAGCCAAAAGAGCTGAAGCACCTTCTGCCAGGTCAGCATCCGCAGCAGCCCGTTTGAGCAAACGGATCGCCAACGGTTCGTCTATAGCCTTGCGTACACAGGCACTTTCACAGGGATGAGTACATGCGCGCCCGATAACACCGGGAAGGATACACTTTTCCCGAATCAGACTGAGAGATTCCTCAAAATGATTATTCTTAATCAGTTCAATATAACCGGGAATATCCAGACTCGCCGGACAGGCTTCCATGCAGGGAGCCGTCACAGCTACGTTGTATGTTTTTTTCGCGGGCTTCTTCTTGCCGTCCAGCATTGCGATGAAGTCCGCTTCATAATGTTTTACAGCATCCAGCACCGGGGTCAGAGCTGTAGAACGACCAAAATTGCACTTGGAATTCAACGCCACTCCCTTGGCAATGGTTTCAATTTCCGAAATATCTTTTTTAGTTCCTTTGCCGGTTGCCATACTTTCCATGATCGCCAAAACCTTGTCCAAACCGATCATACAAACAGAGCATTCACCGCAGGAAAGCTTTCTAGCTTCCCTCAGATAGGCCATGGTTAACGAAAGGACATCCGCCTTGGAATCCGTTACCACCATGCCATTCCAGCCCATCAAGGCGGTAACGTCTTTTCCGTCCACCTGGCTAGGAAGTCCCGGTTCAACGGCATTGGCTCCGGCGCCTTTACGATTATCCAATATTTTACCGTTCCAACTGCTAAACGTGACAGTATTCATGCTTATAGCCACCTTATCCTGTATTTTTATGTTGATAATGCCAACAATGTTTAACTTTTTTATTTTCGCCTTTTTTGGCGTGGCTTTTTTCAAGCTCAAATAACATCAGGATTCTTCAGGGTCACCCCTTAAAATCAATCCCATGCTTTCAGGCACTGAACTTTATCTAACAACTTCTCATACTCTTTATTTACTCTGTCCTGAATCATCTGAATCTGATCTTCAGTCAGATGACGGTAGCGTCCCTGCGCTTTGAAATAATTCTTAATCGGCTGCAATTTCTTAGGCATTTCCGCGGAAAGCTTGTATTTACCGTTTTCCACTTCATAGAGCGGGAAAATTCCGGTTTCCACAGCCAAGCGCCCCATGGAAATCGTCTGATCGGAACCACAACGCCATCCTGTAGGACACACGGTAAAACAGTGAATATAGGAAGGTCCCTTTACTTTCTTAGCCTTTTCAATCTTGCTGATGAAATCCAACGGATAGCTGGGACAGGCTGTGGCCACATAAGAAACATTATGAGCGACCATAATTTCGGCCATGTTCTTTTTCCATGTTTTTTGCCCCATGCTGACTTTACCGGCCGGAGCAGTCGTGGTGGATGCACCCATGGGCGTACCGCTGGAGCGTTGAATACCGGTATTCATGTAGGCTTCATTATCGAAGCAGACAAAAAGCATATCATGACCGCGCTCCATTGCACCCGAAAGAGCCTGCATGCCTATATCCATTGTTCCGCCGTCACCCGCCATGCCAACAACTTTAACATCGCGATCGGCGATTTTACCTTTCCTTCTTAAAGCCTTCAGCCCGGCTTCAACACCGGATGCCACAGCGGCGGCATTTTCAAATGCAACATGAACCCAGGGAACCTTCCAAGCGGTTGTTGGATACATACTGGTCACGATTTCCATACAACCTGTAGCGGAAGCAATAACCGTATCTTCTCCTAGAGCCTTGCACATCAAACGCACACCCAGTATTTCACCGCAACCCGAGCAGGCACGATGACCGCCGGATAATAATTCTTTTTTATTAATCAGTCGCGGGGCAAATAAATCAAAATTCTCTGCGATATTCATTATTCCCTCACCCCCAAAAATTCATAGCTGCCTGCTTTAATTTCATCCCCGGCTACTTTTTGAATCATATCAACGAAATTAATCACACGCACATCTCTGCCGCCCAGACCAATAATGTAATTGTATATCGACGGTTTTACTGCTTCATGATAGAGAGCAGCTGCAATCTCCGAACAAACCGGGCCACCGGGACCGCCGAATGAAACCGCACGGTCGGTAACCACTACTTTTTTCGCTTTTGTCAGTACTTCTATGATCTCGGCAAACGGGAACGGGCGCCATAATCTCAGTTTAACCAAGCCCACAGACACACCTTTCGCCCGTAATTCATCAATGGCTATTTCCGCCGTTTCACCCATGGAACCCATCGTCAGTAAAAGAATTTCCGCATCTTCCGCCTTATACGTTTCTACTGGTTTATAACGGCGACCGAACATTTTAGCCCATTCATCCCAGACGGCAAGAATTACTTTTTTCGAATTTTTCAGAGCTTCGTCCTTTGCCTTCAGAATTTCCGTAAAATAATCGGCCATGGCAAAAGCGCCCATTGTTAATGGCTGATCCGGATGAAGTGTGGCATAAGGAACTCTCGGCGGGAGGAATTTATCAACCAATTCCTGATCCGGAAATTCTAAAGGTTCAACCATGTGGGTAAGCTGGAAACCATCGATATTCACGCATACCGGCAAATTAACGTCTTTATGTTCGGCAATTTTGAAGGCCTGTACCGACAGATCCAGCGCTTCCTGTCCGTTCTCTACAAACATGGAAATCCAGCCGGAATCACGCTGCGGCATAATATCCGAATGATCATTTAATATATTCAAGGGGCCGGAAACCGCCCGGTTGGCAATTCCCATCACCACCGGCAATCTCATCGCTGAGACTATCGGTAAAATTTCATGCATCAGCATCAGCCCTTGTGAACTTGTTGCAGTATAAACGCGAGCGCCGGTTCCTGAAGCGCCGATGACAGCGCTGATTGCCGAATGCTCGGACTCAACGGTAATAAATTCGGCATCGATTTTACCGTCAGCTACCAGATCGGAGAGGTGTTCCCCAATGTGCGACTGCGGGGTAATAGGGTAAACGGCCGCCATATCAATATTGCATTGCCCGACCACTTCGGCCACGGCAAGTGCTACTTCCATTCCAACACGTTTGGCCATGTTATCCCTCCTCCACAATCTTTATCGCCCGAGGCCAGCATTCGTGAGCACAAATACCGCACCCTTTGCAATAATCCAAATCTGCTTTGAAAAAGCCATCTTCTGTCTGCTGGACACAACCTTCCGGACAAAACACATAGCAAATACCACACTTGATGCATTTCTGATTATCCCAGACAGGTCTTTCCGACCGCCAACTACCCGTATGATATTCACTGGCGCTGCCCGGCCGAAAAACAACACAACCTGTTGTTACTTCCCGCCAGCCAGCCGGCCCGCTTTTTTTCGTCATGATCTTACCACCTCAATTTTAGTTACTGATTTTAATTTCTTCGTAAGCTCGCCTCATCGCCTTGAGATTTTTCTGCGCTATTTTACCGAAACGGTGCTCCACCGCTTCTTTTACTGAATCAAGTTCCATAACGCCGACTATCTTCAATAACGCACCGATCATTGTCGTATTTGCAATGGGCACTCCCATTTCCTCACGAGCGATATGAGTGCCGTCAACGGTTGCTACCGGACCATTGAATTTAAGTTCTTTGCGAATTTCGTCCGGTGTTTTCGGTGTATTGACAATCAGCTTTCCGCCCGGTTTCAAACCATCGAGCACATCAATCAAACCTATTAAGCTGGAATCAAGCACTATAACCACATCCGGCTTATAAATCCCCGAACGGACTTTTATCTTTTTATCATCAATGCGGCTAAATGCAGCAACCGGCGCCCCCCTTCTTTCCGGGCCAAAAC
>JBDKVD010000270.1:0-5108 GCA_039679325.1 Smithella sp. | reverse complement strand
CGGCATGGAAGTAATATCTATTTCTTCTTTGTCAAGACCTATAACTTCGTGCTTTCTTCTCAACTGCAAAAGAAGGTCACTTCCCAACATACCTTTATGACCAAGCAACAATATTTTCATCTTAGTATTTTACCTCTTTCAGATAAAGTCCGCAGGCGGGAGCGGTTGCTCCTGCAACGTTCCTGTCACGCGAGTCAATTATTTCCTTCATTTCTGTAGGTTTTCGCTTACCCCCGCCAATTTCCACCAGCGTACCGACAATGTTACGTACCATGTACCTTAAAAATCCCTGTGCCTCTATAGTTATTTCCAGCAAACCGTCCTCACCTGCATTAATAATTACACCCCTGACGGTCCGCGTGCGATCTTTAACATTGGTGCCAGTAGCACAAAAGCAGGAAAAATCATATCTGCCGATCAAATATTCGGCGGCCTGTTGCATTGCCGACAAATCCAACGGATAATTGATGAACCAGAAATAGTTACGGCCGAGAGCAGGACGCAATCGCCTGTTGCATATCTTGTATACGTATATTTTACCCCGGGCATTATACTGTGGATGAAATTCAGCAGGTACCTCTTCCAATTCTTTAACAACAATATCCTGCGGCAATAATCCGTTAACCCCCCTGTATAAAATTTCCACAGGCAAACGGGTATTGCTTCTAAAACTGGCCACCTGATTTAAGGCGTGCACTCCGGCGTCGGTTCTGCCCGAACCAATCACCGTCACCTTTTCACAAGTAATCAGCCCGATCTTTTCCTCCAGAACCTGCTGAATGGAAACGCCGTTTTTCTGTCTCTGCCAGCCACAGTAAGCGGTACCATCATATTCGACAACCATTTTAAAATTGCGCATTTCTTTTCAATTACATTAATTGTTAATCTGCAACATAAAAAAAAGGGAAGTATCTGCTTCCCTTTTTTTATTCCTCATACCATTTCGATTTCAAATGTAGTATCTGAGCATAAAATTACTAACAATTTTCCAAAGCTTTTATCGCCGGCAGGGTTTTCCCTTCCAAAAGTTCCAGCGAAGCGCCACCACCTGTAGATATATAAGTGATATTATCACTTTCTCCCGCCTGCTTAACGGCAACATCAGTATCACCGCCGCCAACAATTGTTAATGCATGGGAACTGGCCACGGCGTGAACCATCGCTGACGTGCCACGGCTGAAGGCATCAATTTCAAAAACACCCATCGGCCCGTTCCACACAATAGTTTTTGCATTGGCGATAACTTCCCGGAAAAGGGTTATTGTCGCCGGACCAATATCCAGTCCCATCCAATCGGGATACATTTCCTGCACTGGAATAATTTTTGTTACCGCTTCAGGAGACTTATCTTGTGCAATAACACAATCAAAGGGCAGATAAAATTTCACGCCCAACTCATGCGCCTGCTTCAGAATCTCTGTGGCCTCCGGTATCAGATGATCTTCAACCAGTGACTTTCCTACTTCAAATCCCTGTGCTTTTAAAAATGTAAAAGCCATTCCGCCGCCGATAACCATTTTATCCACTTTCTTAATCAGGTTGCTTAGTGTGGACAGCTTGTCGGAAACCTTAGAACCACCTATTATAGCCACAAACGGCCGCACCGGCTTTTCCAGTTGCGTCTGAAAGTAATTGATTTCCTTTTTCATCAGAAATCCGGCGCCGCAAACCTTTACATATTTGGTGATGCCGGCATTGGAAGCATGCGCCCGGTGGGCGTTACCGAAAGCATCGTCAATATAGACATCGGTAAAAGCGGCCAGTTTCCGGGCAAACTCGTCATCATTGGTTTCTTCTTCCTTGTGAAAACGAAGATTTTCCAGCATCAGGACATTACCCGGTTTTAATTCCTGCACCAGCTTTTCCACACTGGGGCCTATGCAGTCGTCAGCCAGAATCACCTCCTTGTCCAGAAGACGGGATAATCTTTTGGCAACGGGGGCCAGGCTCTTCTCGGGTGATGGTTTGCCCTTCGGCCTGCCTAAATGAGATATGATAATAACACTTGCACCCTCATCCAGCGCATAATTTAAGGAGGGAAGAGCTGCACGAATTCTGACGTCATCAGTAATGTTCTGGCTCGCATCCAAGGGAACATTAAAATCAAAGCGAAACATTACTCTTTTACCTTTAAGATCAATTTGATTGATGAATTTCACTACTTTCTCCTTGCCAATTTTTACTAAACAAGTTAATGTCTCTGCCGAGTATATTTGAATTTGCTCCTATAATCAAATACTTAGGAACAATAAGCGATTGATTTGTGCGGAATAATAACCTACCTGACTTTATTGGTCAAGTTAAAAACATATTAGAAAAACAACGGAGAATAGATCATGAGCGACAAAACTACAAGGGAAAAAGCAAGCGATTTTGAAGCAAGAGAGAAAAATTTAAAATTAATGGGTGGCGAAAAACAGATTAATAAGCAGCACGAATCGGGTAAACTGACGGCCCGTGAACGCCTGGCGATTTTATTCGATGAAGGCACTTTTCAGGAGGTGCAACTGTTTGTTCAACATCGATCCAGCCTCTTTGGACTGGATAAAAAAGAAATCGCCGCAGACGGCGTTGTCACCGGTTGCGGCAAAGTCAATGGACGTACTGTTTTTGCGGCAGCCCAGGATTTCACCAGTTCTGGCGGCTCTCTGGGAGAAATGCACGCCAAGAAAATCTGGAAAGTAATGGACATGGCACTATCAGCCCGGAAGCCTTTCATAGCCCTTAACGATTCCGGCGGAGCGCGCATTCAGGAAGGCGTTCCCTCTCTTGACGGCTACTCGGGAATTTTTTACCGCAATACAATCGGTTCCGGATATATACCTCAAATCACGGCCATGATGGGACCAACTGCCGGCGGGGCTGTCTATTCACCGGCGCTGGCGGATTGGGTCTTCATGGTTAAAGGTTCTAGTTACATGTATATTACCGGTCCCGAAGTAGTTAAAGCCGTTATCGGAGAAGAAGTGTCTCATGATGACCTGGGCGGCGCCATCACTCACGCCACAAAGAGTGGTGTATGCCATTATGTCGCCGAAAACGACACGGATTGCCTGAGTAAAATTAAAACTCTGCTATCTTACCTGCCCGACAGTTGCCACTCTCCCCTGCCCGAGGTAAATTGCACCGATGCCGCAGATAGAAGCTGCCCGGAACTGGACGATATTATTCCCGACAAGAGTGCGCGCGCTTACGATATGAAAAAAATTATTAAATCAATCGCCGACAACAACGAGATATTTGAGCTGCATGAATTATGGGCGCAAAACATATTAATCGCTTTAATTCGCATTATGGGAAAACCGGTCGGCGTAATTGCCAACAACCCGCGTTTTGCCGCCGGTGTCCTTGATGTCAATGCATCCGATAAAGCTGCCCGTTTTATTCGGTTTTGCGATGCTTTTAATATCCCTCTTCTGACATTTGCGGATGTCCCCGGTTATATGCCCGGTACCAATCAGGAATGGAACGGCATTATTCGCCACGGCGCAAAGCTGCTTCATGCGTATGCGGAAGCTACGGTGCCTAAATTAACTGTTGTTACACGCAAGGATTACGGCGGAGCCTATATCGGCATGTGCAGCAGGAGTTTAGGCGCGGACTTTGTTATGGCCTGGCCCACTGCGGAAATTGCCGTCATGGGCGCGGAAGGTGCCTGCAATATCATTTACCGCAGTGAAATTAAGAATGCTGCCGACCCTGCAGCAAAAAGAGCGGAACTTATTGCTGCTTATGAAGACAAGTTCAACAATCCTTATTTTGCGGCATCGATGGGTATTGTCGATGAAATCATCTTACCGCATGACACAAGGAAAAAAATAATAGCAATGCTCGATGCTCTGAAAGATAAAAAAGAAGTACGTCTACCGAAAAAACACAATAATATTCCGCTATAATATTAAGAAGTTTTCATAAAAGAGCTTTTTAAACATTATTCGTTTTATGTTTATTCGTTTTCACCGTAACCTTAACCTTGGTCGGGGCTGCCGGATTAAAAACCGGCGCCGCCGCCAAGCCCATGAAGAAGAATGAACAGATTTCCGGACGGATTGGAGCTGTTAACGGATAAAAATGTTTATGCATATGGGGGCTAAATAAATAGCCGCTGCAATTATGATCATCCAGGAAAACCGGCTAATGCATTTTTCATATTCCGGAAAACGTTTGTACCAGCCGTCCTTCCCGATGAACTGCCTAAATCCTTGAATCGGTTCCATTGGCCGGAATATCTTTGGAACGTCCACCACCTTTGTTCCGACAGTATTTTCAGAAAAAGTTATTTCAGCTTGCATCTAAGTCATCCTCTTAACATTGTATATTGGTTGTCTCAGGCCGGTACTTCAGGTGTGATATTTCCTGACGACCGCCGTAACTACACCGCCAAGACGCATTTCGGCGACAGGCGTAATTCTCGGGTATTTGGGATTGGCCGCTTCCAGGTAAACCTCTTTGCCCTTCTTATGAAAATATTTCATTGTCCACGCGCCGTCCACTTCGGCAATTACAATATCTCCCGTTTTCGGTTCCCGGCCACGTTCAACAAGCACCAGATCATCCGGCATTATCCCGGCACCGATCATGGAATCTCCGTCAACCTTAAGCAGAAATGAATCCGCCTGTTTTGTGATCAGATACTCGTCAAAAGAGATTATATCGCGTAATTCTTCCTCCGCGGGTGAGGGGAACCCGGCCGACACCCCCCCGGCAAGAGGAACACCAACAAGCGAATTTACAAATGTCAGGTGTCCGGACTTATCTTTTTCCAGAATTCCTTCCTGGAGGAGTTTGTTCATCCAGAAATGGACAACACTCTTGGACCGGACGGCAAGTAAAGCAAGCATCTCCTCATAGGTCGGCATGCGGTGGCGGTCCCGGTTGAAATCGGCTATCTTCTGTGCTACTGATTTTACTGTACGTTTCGTTTCCATAAATTGCATTTTAATAGAACATACGTTCTATTGTCAAGCGTATTTTTTTACTTTGTAGGAAGCAAATAAGATGTCCGGTCTGTAGCACATAAACTGTCCGGTTCATAAGTTACCAAACAGGAGGTAGCGGATGAAGCGGACAGAACTACTACAGGAGATCCGGGGGATGCGATTTGAAGA
>JBDKVD010000269.1:0-7683 GCA_039679325.1 Smithella sp. | reverse complement strand
AAAAGTGGACATTTAGAAATAAATTTTATATCGTCCGTGCCACGTCGGGATGTGGCCCAGCTTGGTAGGGCACTGCGTTCGGGACGCAGGAGTCGCGCGTTCAAATCGCGCCATCCCGACCATTTTTTTCTCTACCAAGCCAAATTTAATTTCTGGCTGTCACTATTGTAAGTTAACCAACAACAGAAGCCATCTTGAATATCGGCAGATACATTGCGATAATCATGCCGCCGACAACTCCACCAAGAAAAACCATCATAATCGGTTCTAAAAGCGCCGTGAGTGCTGACACCGCCGCATCAACTTCGTCATCATAAAAGTCGGCGATCTTGCTGAGCATTGTATCCAAAGCTCCCGTCGCTTCACCAACAGCGATCATTTGCACGACCATCGGCGGGAATATACCTGTTTCCGACAAAGGCTCGGCAATAGTTCGTCCTTCACTGATGTTCTGCCGCGTTTTTAATAAGGCAGCTTCAACAACCACATTACCGGCTGTTTTACTGACAATATTTAATCCTTCTAAAATGGGAACACCTGAATTCATCATGGTGGAAAGCGTTCGCGAAAATTTCGCCACGGCAACTTTTTTCAAAAGCGGGCCAAATATGGGCGCCTTAAGCAGCATAGAATCTATGGACCAGCGTCCTTTTTCCGTTTTATAAAATCTGCCGATGGCAACTACTACGGCAACTATTATCCCGACCATAACCCACCAATAACTCTGCGCAAATTCACTCGCATTGACCAAAAACTGAGTAGGACCGGGAAGCTCACCTCCCATACCTTCGAACATTTTCTTAAATACAGGAATGACTTTTATAAGCAATAAGGCAACAACACCAATGGAAATAACCAGAACAGCGGCCGGATAAGTCATTGCTCCCTTAACCTGGCCTTTTAATTTCATAGCCTTTTCCATGTAAGTGGAAAGCCGCCCTAAAATAATATCCAAAATACCTCCCGCTTCGCCGGCGGCAATCAGATTGACAAAAAGTTCATCAAAAACATCGGGATGTTTTCTTAATGCCTCGGTTAAACTGGCTCCGCTTTCGACATCTTCTTTTACTTTTTTAATAATTTCTTTGAAGGTTTTGTTTTGTTCCTGTTGCGCCAAAAGATCCAAGCATTGAATAAGCGGCAAACCGGCGTTAATCATTGTCGAAAAAATACGGCAAAAGACAACAACATCCTTTTCTTTTACTTTCCCTTTGAGGAAGGTCAAGTATTCTTGAATGTCTTTGGGTTTAGTTTTGACGGTGATTGATTTAAATCCCTGTCGGCGCAACAGGCCTCGGGCAGCCAGTTCATCAACCGCTTCTATCTCACCTTTTTTGACTTCGTTTCTTCTGGTCGTACCTTCCCAAATAAAAGCCGGCATATCTAAATATTTATCCTTTCTTACTCCGAGAAAAATAAACCCAAGGAATTATGTGCTATATTCCATGTTAATTCAATAGGTTAAATTTCCTATTATTATATTTATATCTATATATCGGCTTAAATTTTTTATTCTTGACTTTTAAGACGTTGATTGAATACTTCGTATTGGATAATACCGGTAGCAACAGCAACATTCAGGGAATCAAAACTTCGGACGAGAGGTATAGACAACAAAAAGTCACACTTTTTCTTCACAAGAGGACGGATTCCTTTTGCTTCGCTGCCTAACACCAGAGCCACATTACAATTGAAATCCAATTCTTTTAAATTAACACCTTCATGGGCATCCGCCCCGAAAACCCAAAAACCTCTTTTTTTTAAAATATCAATGGTTTGCGATAAATTGGTAACTCTGGCAACAGGTAACCGCCCCGCACTGCCGGCGGACGCTTTGACGACGGCTGCGGTGACGGACGCAGCCCTGTCGGTCGGAATTATTACTCCGTTTGCTCCCAGGCAATAAGATGTTCTAATAATTGCCCCCAGATTCTGGGGATCCATAATACCGTCAAGAATCAGGATTAAATCATAAATAAAGGGTTCAATACGGTTTGCCAGCAAATCATCCAAGTCAGAATAAACAAAAGATTTACAAAACCCAATGATTCCCTGATGATCTGCGTTGCCGGCCAACCCGTCGAGGTACTGTCTGTTTTGAAATTCTATGGGGATTTTTTTTTGCCGGGCAGCTTCGATTATTTCCGTAAGGGCGGTCCCGCCTCTACCCGAGGCTACAATTACTTTTTCCAACCCTGTTTGTTGCTGCCGGAGCAGAACCTTAAGCGGATTAATACCGTAAATTATTTCCATGCCCTGCTCTTGATCTCCACACTTGATATTCCAACTTCAAATCAAAGATGATATCGCGGCGGCAACCACCCCCTGCCCCCGCCAGCGGAGGACAGCGGCCACGAGGCGTGGTTCGACAAGCTCACCATGATTGATTATCATATTTAAGCCTGCCCTGAGCCTGCCGAAGGGCCAACATAGATAGCGCTTGGATTTGGAATGGGAATTATCCGGCAGCCATTCCAGAGGCAATCTCCTGAACAATATTCCGGCAAGCCGCCAGGGGATCGGCAGCAGTACGAATCGGCCTGCCGACAACTATATAATCAACGCCCAGTTTAACGGCATCAAAGGCGCTGAGAGTTCTTTTCTGATCATCCTTTGCCGTTTCCTGCGAACTGCGGATGCCCGGGGTCACAAGAATAAATTCATCGCCCAAATGGGCACGCAATAAGGCAATATCCTGCGGCGAAGCCACAACACCATCAGCTCCTGCTTTTTGCGCCATTGTCGCCAGGCGAAGAACCAAATCATTTGTGTTTTTTTCGAACCCTATTTCATGAAGATCGTCATCATTCAGACTGGTTAACACAGTAACCGCCAGAACAATCGGTTTTGCCCGACCATTTTTCGCGGCGACCGCCTGGACTGCTTTAACTGTTTCCTGAATCATTTTGCTGCCGCCGGAGGCATGCACATTAAACATGTCAACGCCCAGTTTAACGGCGGCTTCGGCTGCACGGGCAACCGTATTAGGAATGTCGTGGAATTTCAGATCCAAAAAAACACGCTGGTTTCTCTGCTTGATGCAATCTACTATTTTCGGACCAACGGATGTAAACAATTCCTTGCCGACTTTAAACATCCCCACGTGGCCGGAGAGAAGATCAATCCAGGACAACGCCTCTCCCAGATCCGCGGCGTCAAGAGCAAAGATTAATTTATCAACTGCTTGATTATTCGAGATATTCTTCATCGCCAATAAACTCTGTATTGTCAAGAATTGGTTTAAAATCTTCTTTTGATCCTTCCAGATATTCCGGGTGAGCATAGATGACCTTACCTGCCGCAATTTCGCGCAACGCTACAACGACCTCTCTGTTCTTGCTTTCGACCAATGGTTTTGCTCCCTTTAACAAAAGACGCGCCCGCTGTGACGCCAGCGATACCAGCCCGAACCTCGTCCCGGCAACCATTAAAGAATCTTCCACAGTAATTCTGGCCATATATTTACAACCTCCTAACAACTGCTTTTCTATTATTTTTTCATAAATTGTTCAATCTTCGCTTTTAAATTAATTATCTTACACTTTTGAGCAATATAAATCGAGATCAATTGATTGACTGCCGTTTCCAAATCATCGTTAAAAATTACATAATCATACCAGGAGATTTCTTTCAACTCTCTTTCCGCCTCGGCATATCTGGCCTGGATTGCATCAGGGTCTTCATGACCGCGTCCTTCCAGGCGCTTGAGCAGTTCTTCACGCGACGGCGGCAAAACAAAAACAAAGGTACCTCCGCGGAATTTTTTCTTTATTTCCTTGGCGCCGCGCGGTTCGATATCCAGCAACACAGTAAATCCGTTCGCCAAAGATTCCTTCATCGTCCTCATGGACGTGCCGTACAGATTGCCGAAATTTTCCTCCCATTCGGCAAAATCACCCTGTTCAATCCTTTTTTGGAATTCCTCGGATGAAAGAAAAAAATAATCCTGACCATCTATTTCACCGGGCCGCGGCGAACGGGTCGTACAAGACACCGAAAACCTGATTTCCGGATAAGCCTGTAAAAGACGCTGGCAAATGCTGCTCTTACCGGCGCCGGATGGCGCCGAAACAACTATAAATGTTCCTTTGTCCATAACTACTCAATGTTTTGCGCCTGCTCGCGCAACTTACTTAACTCACTTTTTACTTCGATCACCTGTCGGGCAATCTCCGCATCGTTGCTTTTCGATCCTATTGTGTTAATTTCACGGTTCATTTCCTGCAAAAGAAAATCGATTTTTTTTCCTTCGGCCTCTTCGCTTTGCAAAAGTGCTACAAACTGGCCAATATGACTATGCATCCGCACTATTTCTTCGGTTATATCGCTTTTTTCTGCAAATATTGCCGCCTCCTGAGCCAGCCGTGAGTCATCTATTGCACATCCGGCTGTAAGTTCCTTTATTCTTTCAGTCAAGCGCCTTTGATATTCAACAACAACCTGCGGCGAACGGGCTTTGATCAATTCGAGAATACCCCTGATGAAATCCAGCCTCTGCTCCATATCCCGATAAATGGCGGCGCCTTCCTCCTGCCTCATCCGGACCAGCATATTCAGAGCTTCTTCCAAAGCATCGGTAATCTGTTTTAAAATTTCCGGACTAATCTCGGTTTCGGCAGGCTGTAAAAAAATATCGCGAAAGCCGGCCAGAGTTTTCAGTCCGACTTCTTCCTGCAAACCAAACTCATCTTTCAAACGCTGCAAAGCGGCAAAATAATTCCTGGCTGCTTCCAGGTTTATCATTGCCGGTGCGGCATTTGTGTTCTGGGCCTCCAGACGGATAAAGACTTCTAATCTTCCCCTCTTTATTTTCTCACCGATTTTCTTTTTAAATTCGAGTTCCAGAGGAAAAAGAGGCTGCGGCATTTTTAAGGATATTTCCAGAAAGCGGTGATTGACAGATTTAATTTCCACAACAACATTTCTGTCTTGTCCCGGGGCTTCCACTCGTCCATAACCCGTCATGCTTTTGATCATTTTACACCTTATTTTAAGTCCATTGTTTTTAACTGCAATAAATATGTCGCTCTTATTTTAGCCAGCATCAAAAGCTGCTTTTCATCCGCATAATCAGGATAAGTCCACGGCAAGGTGCAAAACTTCTTATTCTGATAATACAATGTTAAATCTGCGTAAATTCCGTCGCGTAAATAAGGCCTGTGCGCATAACTTTTGCCTGTGGCGAGAATCAAGTGCCCCTTGGATATATAACCGGGATCAATATTAACCCGCCGTTTACCTTCCCGTGTAAATGCGTTTTCTATATCATTAGTGGCAAGTTTGATATCGGGCAGTGACTCCGGTCTTATCAGTTTTTCCATCGATAAAAAGCGCCGCACTAAATTCTCACCCATTTCCCGGCAATAATAATTCGTATAATCAAAAAGCACCACGTCACTGATAAAATCGGAAGGCCCGTAACATGCGGTCAACCTGGCTACAGCTTCGTCCAATTGTTCAATTGATGCTGCGAAAACACTGAATATCAATTTTACCGGCTCAGCGGAAGTGGGTTTGCTCATAAAACTTTTATTAATTCTTCCTGGGAAACCGTCGCGGTTCCTACTTTACCAACCACAATACCTGCGGCCTGGTTAGCCAGACAAGTTGCTTCCTGTAGATTGGCTTTTGCCGCGAGGCTCAGGGCCAGCACACCGATTACCGTGTCTCCGGCACCGGTAACATCGTAAATTTCTTTAGCCTGAGTCGAAAAATGAGTATGGGCTATCTTCCGTTCTTTTTCAAAGAGACTCATACCTTCTTCGCCCCGGGTAATCAACAGCGCATGAAAATTATATTTATTTAACAGGGCGGTTCCCGCTTGCAGGAGATCATTCTCATCGGTTATTTCGATTCCTGCAGCACGCCCGGCCTCATGGTGATTGGGGGTAACGACATAGACTCCTTCATATATGGAAAAATCGCTTTGCTTCGGATCGAGGCAAATGTAAATCTTCGCATCATCAACGACTTTTCTTATTCCCTCGATCAGTTCCCGTGAAATCACACCCTTGCTGTAGTCGGAAATAACGATGGCGCCAATTTTACTTTGCAGTGATTTTATATACTCCAGTATTTTCCTGGCGCTGTTCTTCGGAATGGGCTTTCTGCTTTCTTTATCGAAACGCACCATCTGCTGGCCGTGAGCAACTATTCTTGTTTTTAAAGTTGTCGGCCGTCCTTTTTCCACTACGATGCCGTTTGTCTCGATTTCCCGTTGCCGCAATTCTTCCAGCAGCCGTTTCCCGATATTGTCGGCGCCGACAACCCCGGCCACATAGACTTTACCACCCATCGCATAAATACTGTTGAGCACGTTGGCGCAGCCACCGAGTAAAATACTGTCTTTTTGCACATCAACAACCGGAACAGGCGCTTCCGGTGAAATACGGGATACCTTACCCCATATAAAGTGGTCAACCATTATGTCACCGACCACGAGAACACCTGCCTCCGGGAAATTATTGATAATTTCCAAAGCTCTTTTTTTTGTTAATATTTTTTGCACGCGTTAAAAACTCCGAAAAAACTGATCCTGAAAATAAAAAAGCGCCGCCAGCGCTTACATTTTATAAAAAATGTTACGTCTAGTTATTACTCTGACTGGAATTTGTCAAATATTTTCTATGTTTTTATATCAATCATATTCATTATTGACTTCATTCATATTATCAAGTAGAAATTCACCAACATATCCTGGGTAAAGGACAATTTTGATGATCCGTTCCGTACTGATTGTTACATTGGGTGTCGCCATTACCGGCTTTATGTCCTTTTGGTGTGTGATCTTTTCGATTATACCCGATTCCGAAAACAGAATTCATAAAATCGCCAGGCTCTGGGCCAAAATATTGCTTTTAATGTCCAACACAAAAGTAGAGGTCATCGGCGCAAGAAATATCACCATGGGCAAGCCGCAGATATTTATGGCCAATCATCAAAGTGATTTTGACATCTTAATTGTTCTTGCCCATGTGCCGGGCCAGTTTCGCTGGCTCGCTAAAAAGGAACTTTTCCGTATTCCCATTTTCGGCCAGGCTATGAGAGCAGCCGGATATATTGAAATTGACAGGTATAATCACGATAAAGCGATACAAGACCTGGAGGAAGCGGCTAAACGCATAAAGGACGGCAAATCAGTGATGTCCTTTCCTGAAGGATCCAGAAGCCGCAACAGGGGAATCCAGCCCTTTAAACAAGGCATATTTCATCTCGCCATTAAATCCGGCGTGCCCATTGTACCTGTTTCCATTATAGGCAGCGGGGAAATAATGCCCAAAAGATCACTGAAAGTTACACCCGGCAAGGTGAAACTGGTTATTGACAAACCCATTGATGTCAAAAAATATTCTGTTGATAATCGTCAGGAACTAATTGATCAGGTCAGAAAAGTCATTACTAAAAATTATGACTACTGGAGGGAAACAGGTACCCCGAGTATTAATGAGATAGAAAAGAACGCTTCATATTGAAGCATTTTTACCAGTTGCATTCAAAGCATAACGAGGCGGCAAGGAGGCTCCCCGGCATACGCCGGGCAGGCATCCGGCGTATTACTAATACCATTTCTAAATCAAAGATGATATTGCGGCGGCAAGGAGGAGGCGACGAGGCGTATTATACATACGTTGAGGAAGCCGACGACGAAGCCAACAAAAATAGCGCTTTGATTTAGAATTGGTA
>JBDKVD010000268.1:0-7776 GCA_039679325.1 Smithella sp. | reverse complement strand
CTTACCTGTGCTTATTTTTGACATATCTTTCATTAGTCGGACAAATCCAGGGATGTCTGGTTAAGATCAAGATTCTTGAGATGGAATGACCGGCGGTGGATTTTGCACATACCGAACTCCAAAATTGCATTACGGTGTTCTTTTGTTCCATAACCTTTATTCTGCAGAAAATTATATTGAGGAAACTGGCGATGATACATTTCCATGATTCGATCACGGGATACTTTAGCAATAATTGATGCCGCCGCAATCGATACACTCAGAGAATCACCTTTTACCAGTGTCTTTTGCGGAATTTGCAAAGGTATTTTATGCAAACCGTCAATTAAGAGAAAATCGGGCGGAAATGACAGCTCCAGAACCGCTTCACACATGGACTGAAGTGAAGCTTGCAGGATGTTGATACGATCAATTGTGGCCGCATCGGCTGTACCAACACCAACTGCAATGGCATCATTATTGATGACTTCGTAGAGTTCTTCTCTTTTGCGTGCGGAAATCTTTTTAGAATCGATTATTTGGCTGTTTTGGTAGTCAGCGGGGAAAATTACGGCTGAAGCTACAACAGGACCGGCCAGTGGCCCTCTTCCAGCTTCATCAATGCCTGCAATGAACTTATATCCTTTCCGATAGGCAAGTTTCTCAAATGTGTCCATTGAAAACTTTATCCTTATTAACAAGTTGCACGCAAAGCATCAGCTTCGATAAGGTGGAGACTCCGCTCAATAAAAAAAGCCATCGCTCTGGCTTTGGGCGATGGCTTTTCGATACACTGCGAACATCATTTAACTCACATCCGTTTTAATTATAACACCATGGCGGCTAAAAAGGAGCGACGAGGCTTATTTTATTAATAACCTCGTCCGGCAGTACAACAAAGTAAACGATTGAATTGAAATTGAGCAGTTTTCCTCCGACCACCCCGGTGTTCTCATACGCAATATTAATGATTTGTCTGTTCTTTGATTCTTGCTTTTTTACCTCTCAAATTTCTTAAATAGTAAAGACGGGAACGACGCACCTTACCCCGGGTAACAACTTCAATCCGGTCGATAACCGGTGAATGCAGAGGGAAAGTTCTTTCCACACCAATACCATAAGAAACTTTTCTGACAGTGAAATTGGCCCGGCTATTACCACGGCGTTTACGAATTACAACTCCCTCAAAAGCCTGAATTCTCTGTTTCTGACCTTCGATGATGCGCACATAAACTTTAACTGTGTCACCGGCTTTAAAAGCGGGGATATCCCCTCTCATTTGTTCTTTTTCGATCATTTCCACGATGTTCATTTTATATTTCCTCCTGCCAAGCTCGCATTAATTCTTTGTTAATTCTAATTACTCATTATCCTGTCTAAAATGATGGCTACTGCTGATCTTACCGCCAGATGATTATAATCTCCGTTTCCCCTTACCGGTTCTAAACGGTAATCAGCGCTATTAATTATTTCGACGGTTATTCCTGAGCCTGTACCAAAAATCAAAAGATAAGGCAAGTCATTATTTCTAATCATTTTTTTAAGATCTGCACAGGTTAGTAGATTGTCCTTAAAGCCAGCCCCGGTAACAATTATTCCGGGCGGCAGACCGGTTTGTTCTTTAATTTCAACTTTGACTTCTTCCAGACTTGCTTTAATCCGGACCAGTTCAAAAGCCTCCCGGCGATGAGGATTAAAAACTGAACCGTGGCCCCGGCGCCAGTGATCTATAATTTTGTAAGCCAGATCTCTTTGGGCGGACAGGGGATTGACCACAAAAAAATTTTGCACTCCATATGTCCTGGACACTCTGGCTACGTCATGAATATCCATATTGGCAATAGAAGTGGTCACAACCTTACCTTCTTTATTATAAACGGGATAATGTAAAAGAGCTATGTATAGCATAAAAAGATGCTTCTATTACCTTAATCATTTCTTAAAATCAAGACTTTATTCCACTTTAATTTGTTCCAGTATTTTTTTATCTTCCGCCGACAATTCTAATTTTTTCAGTAAATCCGGCCTCCGGTCATATGTTCTTTTTAGTGACTCCCGCCGGCGCCAGCGTTCAATTTCCGCATGATTTCCCGATATCAAAACTTCCGGAACGCACCAGTTCTTATATTTTGCCGGCCTGGTATATTGAGGATACTCCAGAAGCCCGTTGGAGAATGATTCACTAACTGACGAATCGGCATTACCCAAAACACCGGGAATAAGACGGGAAACCGCATCTATCAAAACCAAGGCTGAAAGCTCGCCGCCGGTTAAGATAAAATCACCTATGGATATCTCCCGATCGACTAAATACGTTCTGATCCTTTCATCAACACCTTCATAACGGCCGCAAATAATAATAATTTGCTTCTCTGACGCCAACTCTGTAGCAATTTTATGATTAAATGTCTGCCCCTGGGGAGTCATTAAAATAACCTGAGACTCACCCACACTGCTTTTTATTTCAGCCAGAGCTCTTTCCACAGGCTCCACTTTCATAACCATACCGCAACCGCCGCCAAAAGGTGCATCATCGGTCATTCTATGCTTGTCGGAAGCCCAATTGCGGATATCATGCAGACAAATATTTATCAGGCCTTTTTCCTGAGCTTTCTTGAGCAGGCTGAAATTAAGGGGAGATGAGAACATCTCCGGGAAAATGGAAAGGACATCAAATCTGATCAATTTTTATAGTCCTTCCAGTAGTCTTACAGTCATAATCTTTTTTTCAATATCTATGTGCCGTATTACATCGGCAATAGCCGGCAGAAGTATTTCTCTTTCACCCCGGCAAACATAAACGTCATTACTGCCTGTGGGAAATATTGACTCAATCCGGCCCAGATATTTCCCTTTTTCGTCATATACATCCAGCCCGATTATATCCCGCCAGTAATATTCTCCCTGGGGCAGTTCTTCCAGTTTGTCCCCGGGAATCAATACTTTGTACCCGACCAGCGTCTGGGCCGAATCCCTGTCAGTAATGTCTTTCAGTTCGAGAAATACAAACTTGCCGGATGCTGTAAGCTCCCGGATGTCATGACTTTTTCTTTTTCCTAGAACATCTTCAAGATAAACAAATTTAAGACCGGTAACGATATTTTTCATCTCCATTGAGGTCAATACTTTGACACATCCACGGAGACCACGAACTTTTACGATCTCACCGACAACAAGGAGATCCATTCTTTTATTCGATTATTTCCAAGACTGCTCGCTTGTGAATTTTTGTTGAAGCAGCACTCAAAATTGTGCGAATAGCTTTTGCAGTTCGCCCCTGTTTTCCAATAACTTTCCCCAAATCTTCTTTAGCCACGCGTAATTCTATCACAGATGTTTGTTCACCTACGACTTCCGTAACCTCAACTTTATCCGGGTTATCCACTAAGGCTTGAGCTATAAACTTGATCAATTCCTTCATCGCAACAACCTCCACAGATTTTGATTAGTTCGTTGGGGAAAATCAATATTTTACTTCACTTTAGCTTCTATACCTTTTGATTTCAATAAGTTGGAAACTGTCAAAGTTGCTGTGGCTCCCTTGGCCACCCAGTCACGAACCCTGTCTTCCTTCAAATTAATTTCTGCCGGATTTTTTTTGGGATCGTAATTGCCTACAATCTCCAAAAACTTTCCGTCACGAGGAGAATTTATATCCGCCACCACAATACGATAGTAGGGCTTGCTTTTCGCACCCATACGAGTAAGTCTGATTTTAACCGCCATTGATATTAAATGAAACCTCCTTAAATAAATTAAGCAATGTATTTTTGTAGCACAATTTTTTTTAATTTAAAAGGGAAAATTCCTTCTAAAAGATTTGATGCCGCCTTTCTGAGTAAATTTTTTCATCATTTTCTTAATATCGGCATAGTTTTTCAGTAATCTGTTTACATCCTGGACAGATGTACCGCTGCCTAAGGCAATTCTTTTGCGGCGCCGGCCGTCAATGATTAAGTAATTAAGACGTTCTTTCGGTGTCATAGAATCGATAATGGCCGCATTTCTTATCAATTCGCCGTCATCAGGCTCTACATCTTTTAGTGCTTTAATTTTGTTCAAACCGGGAATCATCCCCAGAACATCCTTAAGTGAGCCCATTTTCCTTATTTGCGTCAACTGATTACGAAAGTCTTCCAGGGTAAATTCATTTTTTCGTATCTTTTGCTCCAACTGACGGGCCATTTTTTCGTCAACGGTCGCCTGGGCTTTTTCCACCAAACTCAAAATGTCGCCCATCCCCAGAATTCGTGAGGCCATTCTTTCCGGATGAAAGACTTCCAGAGCATCAATTTTCTCGCCAACACCCACAAATTTTATCGGTTTTCCCACAACAGCCTGCAGAGACAGAGCAGCACCACCGCGTGCATCACCATCCATTTTGGTTATGATAACACCGTCGATACCGATAAGTTCGTTAAATTTATGTCCGACATTAACGGCGTCCTGACCGGTCATGGCATCAGTAACATAGATAATTTCCGCAGGATTGACTCGATTTTTAATTTTTTTGAGCTCATCCATA
This sequence comes from Smithella sp., assembly GCA_039679325.1. Taxonomy (GTDB): domain Bacteria; phylum Desulfobacterota; class Syntrophia; order Syntrophales; family Smithellaceae; genus MVRV01. Next base: position 3,272 of record JBDKVD010000268.1, on the reverse strand, counting down.
AGCAGGTCATCGATATGCAGACGGCCGGCGGTATCAATTATGACTACTTCATAACCATCTCTTTTAGCCTTCTCCACGGCTGCCGCACATATTTCCACCGGATCTTTTAAATTACCGGCATCAAAAACACCGGCATTTATTTGTTTTCCCAGCACGGCAAGCTGCTCCATAGCCGCCGGCCGGTAAACGTCCGCCGAAACCAGATAAATCCTCTTTTCACGCGACAACAGGCGCGCCAGTTTTGCGGCCGTTGTTGTCTTACCACATCCCTGTAAGCCAACCATCATCAGCACCGCCGGGATACGGCCACCAAATTTAATATTGGTATTGGCACCGCCCATGAGTTCAACAAGCTGATCATGAACAATCTTTACCACCTGCTGGCCGGGGGTGATACTATCCAGAACTTCTTTGCCTATCGCCTTTACCCGAACATCTTCAATAAAATTCCGGACTACTTTGAAATTAACATCAGCCTCTAAAAGGGCTATACGGATTTCTTTGAGAGCAACATTGACGCTTTCTTCATCCAGAACTCCGCGTCCCTTCAATTTTTTAAAAATATTTTCCAGTTTTTCTGATAAACTTTCGAACATATTATCCTATGTACCTGATTTAATTTTTTAATTGTTATTAGATGCAGTATTAATATTTTTTATAATACCAGGAACTCCTGTTTTACCGGAAATTTTTTCCGCTGCAGTCTGGGCATTAGCCTTGCTGGTAAAGCCCTCAACAACAACCCGGAACCATTTTCCCTTTCCAGGAACATTATTTTCTACAATTCGCGTGGTAAACCCCATGGCTTTTATTTTTTTATTAAGCTCGTCAGCTTGAGCTCGTTCCTTCATGGATGCAGCTTGAATAACAAATTTACCCTTACTCTCTTTGGCGGCTACTTTTGTTTCCGCCTCTCTTATTTTAGCCTCGATTTCATCATCTTTCTTTACACTCGCTGCCGGTTGCTGCTTTTTCACCACTGGTTCGGAACTGACCGAAGCCGCAGCAGTGTCATTTTTGGGTTTAGGCAAAGGTTGTTGCGCCACGGGCGTTTCAACGGCTGGTTTTTTATCAGGAATGGGTTTTTCTTTTACCATCCCCTTTTTATTGGTTAATGTGTTGAAAAATGTGAGATCCGGTTCTTCCTGAGCTTTCGGTTGATTTTGTAAAGCTTTATTTTCCGCCTCTTTCTGCGCAACTTTTATTTTAGCCGGACGCCAAACCAGCGCCAATAATTGCTGGGGCAGCGACGCGATTTTTTCCGGATAAGTATCTATATTTTTTCCAACTTCAACACCAAAGAGAAAAGTGCAACACAAAAGGGCGGCCATTCCTGCTATGACAACAACCAGCCCCGTTCTCCCCAGTTTTAACTCAAAATTTTTAATATTACCGGAAGCCATAATCGTTTACCTTTTTGATATAAAAGTGAAATCACATCTTCTCCGGCGCACCTACTCCCAAAATTTTCAAAGCATTTTGTAAAACAATACGAATAGTTTGCATTAAAAACAATCGCGCATCAGTCAATTTTTCATTATCGGAGATAACCTTGTTTTTATTGTAATAGCTATGGAAAAGCGAGGCCAGCTCATTCAAGTAAAAGGTAATGCGATGCGGCTCGAGAGCTTTGGCTGCACCGCTGATAGTTTCCGGATAACGGTCCATTGTTTTCATCAATTTAATTTCTTCCGGTTCCTGTAAAAGAGCAGGATCAATATCTCTGAAAGCAGGAAGGACGATACCGCGCTCCTCGGCCATTCTTAAGATACTGCAAATGCGTGCATAAGCATATTGTACATAATAAACCGGGTTTTCGTTAGACTGTTTTTTAGCAACTTCCAGATCGAAATCCAGATGACTGTCGGATCGCCGCATCAGAAAATTATAGCGTGCGGCATCTTTGCCCACTTCATCCAGAACTTCCCGCAGTGTGACAAATTCACCCGACCGGGTGGACATAGCCACGGGCGCTCCTCCCCGCAGTAAATTCACCAGTTGCACAAGAATTAATTTTAAGGATTCTTTATCCTGCCCCAGCGCCTGAATTCCGGCCCAGAGCCGCGGCATATAGCCGTGATGATCGGCGCCCCAGATATCGATAATCATTTTATAGCCACGGGCATATTTATTCTGATGATAAGCGATGTCGGCGGCAAAATATGTCGGCTCCCCGTTTTTCCGGACAACAACACGGTCTTTTTCATCACCATATGCTGTCGTCTTAAACCACAGCGTTTCGCCCTCGGGATAAATAAATCCCTGCTGTTGCAAAGAATCCAAGAGTTTGGCTAAACCATCATTTTTATACAATTCCCGTTCACTAAAGTAATTGTCGAAAGTAACCCCGAAATCACGCAAATCATCCTTAATTTCATCCAGTATAACACTGCCGGCAATTGAGGTAAAATTCCGGATCGTTTCTTCTTCATCCTGCGTCAGGTATTTATTTTCTTCCTTTTTAATAATATCCCCGGCTATATCCTTGATATAATCACCGCGATAGCAATTTTCCGGGAGTTCAATCTTTTCCCCCTGCAGTTCCCGATAACGAAAAAGTACAGACCTGCCCAAATTATTCATCTGATTACCGGCGTCGTTGATGTAGTATTCCTTATCAACGGTGTATCCTGTTGTTTTCAGCAAATTAGCAATAACATCACCGACTACCGCGCCACGGGCATGGCCGATATGCAAGGGGCCCGTGGGATTGGCGCTGACAAATTCCACCTGTACTTTTTGCCCGCCACCGATATTCTCGCAACCATATCTTTCCTTTTGCGCTTCAACAATCTGCAGCATATTTTGCCAGACACTTTCCCGGATGTAAAAATTAATAAAGCCGGGTCCCGCGATTTGCGTCTTTTCTACAATATTTTCCGGATCAGATATATTCTCCTGAATAATTCCGGCTATTTTGCGCGGATTCTGCCTGGCCTGGGATGCCAGAACTAAAGCTATATTAGATGCGTAGTCGCCATGTTCGGGATTAGCAGGAACCTCCACTTCAATGGAAGACAGTTTGACTTCCGGCAACAACCCTTTCCTGACGCAATCATTAATCGCCGTTTCTACTATAAACGCTATTTTATTTTTCATCTAAATCCCTTTGAATTAAAAAAAAGTGACAAACCGCATTTCTTGCTGTTTGTCACTGTGGTTTTTACGGAAACAAATTATTTATTCTAAGAAGCCTTATCTTTCTTGACGGCTTCTTCAATATCCTTCTCTTTAATGGACAAATCACGCGTATAGTCTGGACAGTGAACATT
>JBDKVD010000267.1:0-1981 GCA_039679325.1 Smithella sp. | reverse complement strand
ATCAGGAAGAAAATCAATAAGATCGGCAAGCCGTCGCTTCGATTCCGTCAGAGCCTTTTCCATCCGTCTGTGTTCACCAATATCCAGCAATGTCGTCAAAATCTGTTTACTTTCGGGCATTGGCGTTATGGTTACAAGAATATCTTTGACTTGCTTTTTCCGGTCGACAAGCTGAAATTCATAGGTATCGGGAACAGACATTGGATCTATACGGCGCAAGTGCTGATTTTTTTTCATCCGTTCCAGATCGTCTTTTCGATGAATAAATTCCGTCCATTTTTTCCTGCCTTCTATTTCCTCTCTGGTGTAGCCGGAAAGTTTCTCGAATCCCCCGTTGGCCAGCAGTATGGTATCATCTTCTTTAAGAATTACTGTTGCTGTTCCGGTTTTTTCAAAGATTGTACGGTAGAAGTTCTCCGATGATGTCATTACTTCCTCTATTTGTTTACCTTTGCATTCCGAGTTTTCTATTTCAATTCTAAAATATCTATTTTTCCAGATAACGCAGGCGGGACTGGAGATTGGATGCTCTGTCCAGACCTAATTTCTTTCTAATACTTTTCCTGTGCGTATCGACTGAACCTTCTCCAACCCCCAATGTCCCGGCGATTTCCTTGGTCGTCTTGCCCTCTTTTATCAAAGACGCGACCTGAATCTCTCTGGGAGTCAGATCAAACTGCCGGATGTTTTTCAACAAGGGAGAGGCAATTTTATTCAAATTATTTTTAATAGTATCCAGGCAAAACTGCTGCTGCGCATCGAGGTTATTTCTTTTAACCATTTCTACGTAAGGAAGTACAAGATTGCTGATATTCGCAACAAAACGCTCCTCGAAATTTTTTTTGTCATCTGCTCTCTTTTGGAACAAAACATTCAAAGCAGTATTAATTTCTTGAAGATTTTTGGTCCTGTTTTCAAGTTCACCTGTCCGTTCGGCAACCATGTTCTCCAGCTCTTCACGGTATCTTTTTAATTCTCCTTCCACCCGTCTCTGCTCGGTGACGTCCCGGAGCGTTCCCTGAAACCCTATTACACTACCGTCCGTATCGTATAGAGCCACCGCAGTAATAAGCACGTATATTTTACTCCCGTCTTTCTTCAGAAATTCAACCGGATATTCCTGAACATAACCGCTCTTTGCGACTACAGCGGCAATTCGTATACGCTGGTTCTGATTCTCATAGAGATTCTTGACATCTACCTGCATCATTTCCTCACGACTCGAATAGCCGAGTACCTCTACCAGGGAATCATTCATATCAACAAACTTTCCGCTAGCTAATGTTATGAAGACGCAATCTCTTGAAGTTTTAAAAAACTGGTCATATCTTCTTTCGCTTTCCTCCAGCACCGCCTCTGTTCGTTGCCGTTCCAGGATTTCTTTCTGCAGTGCTTTGTTTGCCTGCACCAGTTCGGTGGTTCTCTCCGCAACCCTGATTTCCAATTCTTCATTTGCCTGTTGTAATGCTTTCTGGGCCTGCCTGAACTCGGTGATGTCGCGAATGGACTCGATGGCGCCTGCAATATTGCCTTTGCTGTCGTATAGTGGCCTTGCCTTCCCCAAAAGCACCCGCGGAGAATTTCCGAGAACTACATTAGTCTCGGTAAAAATGACATCCCCTTCTTGCTTAATCAAAGAATATCTTTTCCGGTCCTCATCAGTAAATCTGAGCGCCAGGTCAATCATTGCAGGTCGCCGCATCCCGTAAAACGGTATCGTATATTCATAATTACCCTTTCCCAGCATGTCCTGCGCTTTTACGCCGGACATTTCCTCCATGGCGTGGTTCCAGGCAATAACTTTCCCGGAAACGTCAATGGCAAAAGTTGCATCCGGCAGAAAATCAATAATATCGCCCAGGCGTCGCTCTGATTCTCTCAGCGCCACTTCCATCCGTTTGCGGTCGGTGATGTCGCGAACCGATTCAATGGCACCGACGATATTACCATGGCTGTCATATAATGGTCCGGCTTTCCCCCA
>JBDKVD010000266.1:0-2030 GCA_039679325.1 Smithella sp. | reverse complement strand
ACAACCATATCCCGAAGAAAGCCGAATACCCGGCTGATCATTGTCGAGATGCCTACAATTCCGGCAGCTTTGGCTACCCTGGAATTCTCCGAGTTTTTTACTTGCTTCATAATATTAAATTTCTTATGCTTTTAAAGCATTTTCTATTTTCTTTTCCAGTTCCGCTTTGGATATATCTTTCACGCATACTGTTTTCCGGCGTGATTTGCTGCCGACAAATATTTCCATCTGACTTTTTTTTAGCCCGAGTTCTTTGGCCAGCAGCTTGATACACGCCTCATTGGCCGCCCCTTCCACCGGCAGAGCAGTAACCTTAACTTTCAGGGCGTCATCCTGCACGCCGGCAATTTCGGCACGTGACGCGCGAGGCGTTACCTGGATGTCAAAAGTCAGGCCGCTTTTGGATTCTTTAACGGAAAACTTCGGGGTCACAAAGCATTGCCTTTCCGTATAATTCCATTTGCAAATCAATGATGATACCGCGGCGGCAACCACCCCCTACCCCCGCCAGCGGGGGACATGGCAACGGGGCGTTGTTCGACAAGCTCACCATGATCGATTATAATATTTAAGCCTGTCTTGAGCCTGCCGAAGGGCCAACAAAGGTAGCGCTTGATTTGCAAATGGAATAAGCTATAAGCGCTGGGCAAGCTGAATTATTGTTTGCACCAGAAAATACTGCAAAAAGATAATAATCAAGACGACGATAAACGGTGAAAAATCCATCCCCATGCTGTTAAAAGGCAGTTTGCGGCGTATCGGCCTCAACACCGGTTCGGTTATTCGGTTGAGGAAGATGACTATCTGGTTATAGGGGTCGGGATTTACCCAGGTGATCAAGGCACGAATAATTATAATCCACATATAAAGACTCAAAACGATATCGATCACCTTAGCCAGACCAATGACAAAATTACCAAGAACAAACATTATAACCTCCTAATACTTTTCATCGCAGCTCAATGACGGCATATTTTTTATTTTCATCAAGGCCTTTAAAAAACCACCCCTCGCGTCTAATGGAGGAGAGAAGCGACGCGGCAATAGAACAAGGGGTTGCAACCCCTTGTTCTGCTATAGATTGCTTCACAGAGCCTGTCCTGAGTAAAACGAAGGGTTCGCAATGACATATGTACAGTTTTTCAAACGTTGACTTAAGAAATTCATCTTAACTATTTACTCGTCACTCGTAACTATTCACTTGTCAGTTTGGATGCAAATTCACTTAACACCGCATTAAATTCCGCTGGTTTTTCCAGCATGACCATATGCCCGGCACCTTCAATCAGGCATAATTTTGCACCGCTGATGCTTGCGGCAATCCGGCGGGAAAAAGAGGCCGGCGTCATTTGATCTTCCATTCCACACACTACCAGCGTTGGTGCATCAATTTTACCGACATCAGCAGTTAAATCAAAGTTGTCACAGGCCGTAAGATCACCAAAGAAAACATCCATCCTGGCTTTAGCCAGACTTTTCTTCAAAGCCTCAAAGAACCGAGGCCGGTTTTCCTCGGCCAACGAATACTTACAGGCCAGCTCAACAGTCAGCGCAGGATCAGTTTTCAGACCCGCAAGCCAATTGGGGTTGACGGGCAGCTTTAGACCCCCGCCAACAGGCACAATGCCTATAATATCCTGCGGGTAGAGCACAGCAAATTTCATGACAATGGCCGCGCCCAGCGAATGGCCGACTAAAAACGGTTTTGCCAGCTGCAAAACATCGAGCAGCTTTTTTATCCAGAGGCAATAGCGATCAACATCGCTTTCACCGTCGCCCTTTGATAAACCATGCCCCGGCAGATCAACGGCAACAATATTGAATTGCTGATGCAGCCGGGAATATTGATACACCCAACTGGTGTGTTCACCGCCGGAGCCATGAACAAAAACCAGGTTTTGCTGCTGTCCTCCAAACTCAGCGGGATTCAGCCAGCAGGCTATTTTTATGTTATCAATATCAATTATTTTTATCATAAATTTACTACGCATATAACAAAAGCATCACTTTATGCAATGGAAGAATGTACA
>JBDKVD010000265.1:0-2884 GCA_039679325.1 Smithella sp. | reverse complement strand
TAATCCAGCCTTCAAGACCGGCTCCGGTTTTACAGGATACTTCAAATATTTGCAGTTCCTTATTGATCGAAAGTGCGTCGCGCTTTGCTTTGGCCAGATCAAAATCAACGTAGGGAAACAGGTCAGTCTTATTGATCACCATGACCGATGATTCCTGAAACATCAATGGATACTTGGCAGGCTTGTCGGCGCCTTCGGGAGCGCTCAGAATCATAATTTTGGTATTTTCACCGATTTTGAATTCGGCCGGGCAAACAAGGTTGCCGACATTCTCGCAGATAAGCAAATCAATTGAACTGAGATCAAATGAAGGCAACGACTCCCGGATCATGTTGCCGTCGATATGGCACGCGCCGCCGGTGTTAATCTGGACTACGGGAATCCCCAGTTTGGCAATGCGGTCGGCGTCATAAGTGTCCTGAATATCTCCTTCAATAACACCGATGCGATACTTATCTTTCAGAGCCTCGATAGTTTTTTCCACCAGAGTCGTTTTTCCCGCTCCCGGCGAACTCATCAGATTAATGACATAAACTCTGTTTTTATCAAACAATTCCCTGTTTTCGGCGGCAATTCTATCATTGGCATCGAGCACATTTTTTACGACTGTTACCTTCACTGTTCTTTTTCCCCCTTCAATAGTGATAATTCCGTAAAAGAAGACTACTTTGTCCTTGCGATAAACGGAGTGACGAAGCAATCTAATAATATTAATGCGCTACAAAGCACGAGATTGCTTCGCTTCGCTCGCAATGACGGCAAAATGTACTTTTTACGAAGCCGTCATTGATATTTATAGTATGTTGCACAACTCCCCTCCGTCGATACCATGCAGGGGCCGATCGGATTCGTCGGCGTACAGACTTTTCTGAACAAAAGACACTGCTCGGGTGATTTTATCCCTCTTAATATATCTCCGCAGCCGCAACCTTTGATCTCCACCGATTGGACATCCGGCACGGTAAATTTTGAAAGTGCGTCGTAGTCGGCATAGGCGTCACCCAAAACGAGACCACTTCCCGAAATCGGGCCAATGCCTCGCCATTCCACGGTTTCCGTTTGAAAGACGGATTCGATTAATTCCATAGCCCGTACATTGCCCTCGGGTTTCACGCCGCGGCTGTATTGAATGGCAACTTCAAATTTTTTATCGGCTATTTGCTCAAGCAGCATCCAGACGCCTTCCAGAATATCCACCGGTTCAAACCCCGTGATTACCGCTGCACATCCGGCTTCGGGGATCATTTGATAAGCATTGGAACCGATCATCGTGCTCACATGCCCCGGACAAAGAAAACCGTCAATGTTCAGTCCGGGATCGGCAATCAGAGTCCGAATTGCCGGAGGGACAATCTTATGCACGGAAAATACCGTGAAATTTTTGATCCCTTTTTTCCGGGCCCGTTCGATGGTGACGGCAATGGTCGGCGTGGTTGTTTCAAAGCCGATACCCATCATGATAATTTCTTTTTGAGGAAAGTTCTGTGCAAGCTTAATGCATTCATCGGATGAGGAAACAACACGGACATCGCAGCCTTCGGCTCTTTGCTTCTGCAAACTGTTGCCGTTTGATCCGGGAACCCGGAGCATATCACCGAAAGTGGCAAAAATTACATTTTCCTGCGAGGCTAAATACAAAGCAATATCGACGTCGCGGGCGGAAGTTACGCAAACCGGACACCCCGGCCCGGAAACCAGATTGATGTTGTCGGGCAGCATTTTTCGAATGCCGAAACGGCCGATGGCATAAGTATGGCTGCCGCAAATTTCCATGATCGTCACCGGCCGATCAATCCGGTCGGCTGTTTTCCTGATCTTCGCGAGCAGTCCCTGCACCAAAGCGGGGTCTCGATATTCGTCAATATATTTCATTTTCGAGCAGCTCTTTTAACATGGCGAGTTTTTCCTGGGCCAACTCAACATCGATTTTGTGAATGGCAAAGCCGGCGTGCGTTATCACATAATCACCCACCGCCACCGGTTCATCCACTATATCGAGACAAACTTCCCTTCTCGTGCCGCTGATATCGATGATCGCGTAGTTGTCTTCATCGATCGAAATAATTATTCCCGGAAATCCGATGCACATAACTAATCCTAGCCCCGATAAACGGGATAAGTGCGTTAACGAAATATTTTTCTGCCGGAAAAACGCAGAAAAATATTTCTAACTTACTAATCTACATCCATTTCTAAAATTTGCAGTTCTTCCGTTCCCCCGACCAGCAGAACTTCTTCACTTTTACAAATCGGACAAATCCCTTCGTATTTTTCCAATTCTAAATCCCGATCGCAGGAAAAGCAATGAATAACCGACGGCAGAATTTTAAACTGTAATAAGGCGTTTTGCGCCGGCGTCTCTTTTGCCTGGACTTCAAAAGCAAATTGCAGTGATTTCGGCTCAATACAGGAAAGGCGGCCAAAAGACAATAAGATGGAATTGACTTTCTTAAATTGCTGACGCGCTGCATATTCCTGCACAATATTCAAAACTGATTCGGCCAGATATAATTCATGCATCCGTAATTTTCTCCATCTGCACATTTAACCGCGAAAGTTCATCCAGCAGCAGCTTTTCCATAGCCGGGAACTTTTCCCGCATCAGGGGGGTCATTTCCATATTCATATCACCATATTTCGCAGGCACAATACAGAGAAAAATCACCTCCGGCAGTTCATCCATCAGCTCTACCTTAAACAGTAAATCGGGGAATGTAACTTCATGAGCGGTGGTAGGCGGAGGCAGATGAATTTCCATTTCCTCTTTGCTGAAGCGGTAAATCGATCCGGGTGCATCATCCACTTTGATAACATCAATAACGATGAGATTCCGGCATCCGCTGACAATATCCAGCAGGGCATATCCCAGCGTTCCACCGTCAAT
>JBDKVD010000264.1:0-4074 GCA_039679325.1 Smithella sp. | reverse complement strand
ACTGAATTTCCCGGATGGTGTCGGCATAAATGTGCTCGAACATAATGCATTTGCTGCCGGAGTGATTGAGAATGTAAGATATCTCAGGCCCCGACAACCGGTAATTCATCGGCACGGTAACCGCGCCCGCCATGCCGACTCCATACATGGATTCCAGCATTCCGTTATTATTGCGCGACAACAAAGCAACACGGTCTAATTTTTCAATACCCATCTCTTGTAAACCGTGGGCCACACGGTATACTCTCTCGGCAAATTCCTGCCAGCTCCAGTATTTTTCCCCGTAGACTACTGCTTTCTTGTGCGGGAACACCAGTTCACTCCTTTTGAGAAAGTTCAGCGGCGTCAATGGGTTAAGATTGACCTTGCTATACCTTGTTTTAGCTTCTTCAAATATCTTTAATTCTTCTGTAGTTGCCATATTTTATCTCCTTTTAAATTGGGTCAGCATAGATCAAGTTTATTTACCAAAGTCCTGTTAACTTTGATATTGCCATGGTTTTATATCCTTACTTTTCTTTTCTCCATTTCTCGACCATAACTGTGTGATCGAGAATTCCGAGTGGTGTAAGCCCGTTACTTCCTCCTCCCTTTGTGGTTGAGTCCTCAATCTTATTTTATCTGCCCATACAGAGACCTTTGCGAAAATAATAAGCTATTTATTTTATACCATAAAGATTACAAAAAACCATATATAGGGAAGTATATTTATCTATATTATTGGATATAATGACGGGAGTTGCATTCAAAGGATCAGCTTTGGCAAGGAGGAGGCTCCCCGGCATGCTCCGGGCAGGCATCCTGTGTATTATTAATAGGTTGAAAAATCAAACGACCCGGCCTACGCCAGGCAAGCTGTAGCCAACAAAGTTATGCAAAGAATGCAACTTGGTATGATGATCTTAAAGCCTGTTGCTATTGACAATTCCTTGGCCCTTTTTTTGATCCAAGGAAACTGGCTGATTATGATAAAAATAGACAGCTGAAAAAAAACAAAGAAAAATTAAAAGACAGTGTAAGTCTGCCGCTTAAAATCAAGGAAAGGGGCGGCAGTGTAAGCCTTCTACCCCTTTCCTTAAAAATATCTAATAAATACTAAAAAGAGACTAGCCACCAACCTTCCTCTCGTGACCAGCCCAGTACTTTTCCCGCAATTTACGCTTCAGTAGCTTGCCGGTGCCTGTCTTTGGCAGTTCGCTTACAAAATCCACTGTCCGCGGCAATTTAAACTTAGACAGCAGCGTAGCACAGTGGTCAATTATCTCTTTTTCAGTAGCCGGCATGTCCTGCTTCAGCACGACCAATGCCTTGACCGCTTCACCCCACTTGGGGTCGGGAACACCGATCACGGCGCATTCCATTATGGCGGGGAACTTGTAGATAGCCATCTCGACTTCCGCCGAGGCAACGTTCTCGCCGCCGCTGATGATCATGTCCTTGCCTCGATCAACGATCTGAACGTAGCCCTCCTTGTCGATATTAGCAATATCGCCCGTGTGCAGCCAACCATCAATGATGACTTTGGCGGTTGCTTCCGGATCCTTCCAGAATCCTTTCATAACGTTGTTGCCGCGAACGATGATTTCTCCTACGTCTTCGCTGTTGGGTTCTATGTCTTTGCCGTTCTCATCAACAACCCGCAACTCGACGCCGAAAACAGGTTTGCCGGTCTTCGCCCGATAGGCAAGCTGCTCTTCAAACGGCAGTTTCTTCAGATTGTCTTTCAGTGTCGCCAGAGTCAGCATTGGACAGGCTTCAGTCATCCCATAGGCTTGATAGCATTCAACGCCGAATTTTTCCTGCGCTTCCCGCGCGATACTGATTGGCACCGGTGCTCCGCCAATGATCATTCGTTCCCATATGGAAGTATCATATTTGTCTGCTTCGGGATAATTAAGCAGCGTGGTGACCATGGCCGGCACCATCGCTCCGATTGTAACTTTTTCCTTCTGGATGGCCTCGAGCACTTGTTGGGGGCGAAAATCCCTGACAATAATATGGGTAGCGCCGGATCCGGTGATACCATGGGGCGAACCCCAGCCATTCACGTGAAATAAGGGCACACTGTGCAACTGCGTATCGGCATCGGTAACACTTAACATATGAATATAATTGAGGGCATTAGTGTAGAGATTACGGTGAGTCAGCATAACGCCTTTGGGTCTGGACGTTGTACCACTCGTATAGAATAACTCAGCGACATCGTTCTCATCCATCTCGGGCCGGACAGGCCTTTCTGCCGAAGCCTCTTCCAGCAGGGTATCATAATCGGCCCAATCAATTCCTTCGGGACGATGGCCATCCGTAAACAGCATGAAATGCGTAACGGTTTCCAGCTTATTGGCAACATCGGCAACCAGATTTGCATACTCCCAATCAACACATACCACTTTGGCTCCGGCATGATTCAAAATAAATGCGATCTCTTCCGAACTCAATCGGATGTTGATGCAAAGCAGGATAGCGCCGATTTGAGTAATACCATAATAGGCCTCAAGAATACGGTGCCCATTGGGGCCGATATAGGCGACACGGTCGCCCTGCTTGACCCCTTCCGCTATAAGGGCATTGGAAAGCCGGTTAACTCTTTCATTAAACTGATTGTAGGTAAATCTCTTCTCTCCGTCGACGATACAGGTCTTGGGGCCATAAAATTTTACACCCCGATCCAAGAAATGTGTAACGAGCATAGGTACTTGCATTTTTTTCTCCCATTGTATATAAATTAGCTCTGCCAAGCTTGGGTGCGGAGTATAATGCAGACTATTTTGTTTGTCAATCAGGATACTTGGCGAGAAAAAAGAGTATATGACTATGACTGGAACGTTACCTTTTCTTTGCTTCCCTATAACACACTGATTGATGGTGGTGGTTTGGGGTTTAACGTTTCCTCATTGGCAAAATCGCTATATGACAGATCGGCAACCTGGCTTCCGAAATTAGAAAATTCTTCCTTTAACAGGTCGATAAACATTCTGACCGTAATTGAAAAACACACGCGGTCGGAATAATCGTATGATTTGGTACGATGGGAGACACCGGAAATTATATCCTGTAACGACTGCTTAGAAATTAAATCTTTATTATGATACAAGATAAAGCCAATCATACTGAGGGCCAGCACTTTTACATGAAAGCTGAGCGCTCCTCCCCTTTCTTCCCTGTAATCCGGATGATCCGTTAGAAATAACCTCTCCTCCAGAAAGGCAATATTGGCAGGAATATCATCCAGAGATTTTCTTTCATACCATTGATCAAACTTTGGTAAAATAGTGTCATATACAGCTTTCCCATATCCGCCGAAACCTGAAATATCAATATGTGCATAGTAATACCTGTATTTCAGGTATCTTTCCTCTATTTTATGGCGTCTGCTATTCTCACTGCCGGTTTCTATAATATTTTGTTCCACGATCTTACTTGTAATTCTTAAAAAGAGAGCGGTGCACGAAAAAAACACCGCTCTCTTAAGCAATATATATTTTCTACTTTTCTGCAACTATCCCAGATAGAAACCGGACGGATCAATACCTCTGAGGATTTTCAGTTCCTCTTCGGTCGGTTCCGGGGTCTCGATAACATTGGGCGATACCTTGAGATCCCACGCGCAGGCGGCCTTGATCTTCTCCACCGACTGGCCGGGGAAGTATTCGGCCAGATACATTTCCTTTGTGTTTATATCGAACTTGTAAACACCCATGGTGCTGACCACACACTCCGGTCCACCAATCATGCCATTCTTCTGACGTTCTCCCGGACCACCCAGATAGCCGGGAGTGGTAACGTAGTCCACTTTTTCGACGAACTTCGTTCTATCCTGGGGGATAATGGCCAGAGTCCTTTTGCCGCAAGTCGCCATGTCATTGGCGCCGCCGCTTCCGGCAAAGTAAGTGAAGCTTTCTTTCTTGGACCAGTCTCCGACACCTGTCGAGTTGATGTTGCCGTACTTGTCGATCTGGGCGCCGCCGATGAAGGCAACGTCAACCTCGCCGCGCTGCAGGGAAGCCATGGTGGCCAGCATGCCGAATGTGGCATCGCCCCCGACGAAAGCAGCAGGATCATCAATGGTAATTG
>JBDKVD010000263.1:0-5697 GCA_039679325.1 Smithella sp. | reverse complement strand
GACAAAGCAAAAAACACCAACATCACTACAACGATGGTGGCATCCGCAAAGCGCCCCCAGTCCAGCACATACACAAGCAAAGCTGTTATGGCTGTGGCCGCATTAGCCAGACCTGATTGAATTTGATACGCACGATCGGGTTTATATCCGATTTTCTCCGAGGCTACTTCCCCCAATACCAGAGATTCCAAGGCCACGGTGCCGGACATGAACATTACTATGAACGGCCCCATAATATGAAATTGTGATATCGCATCTTTGCCCGAGTAGTATGCAAGAAAGACGGTCAACCCTATACCGGCAGGCCGAACCCACTCCATCATTGCTGCTATTGCCTTCTTATTCATTTTACATCATTTCCCTGAAGCCATTATCCTTCAGTCATCATGCGGAACCGAATTATTCTTCACATACTCTTCATAAACTTTTTCTTTAACAAACAGATCATACAATTCGGCGTCGATGTGTTTATTCTTAGCCATGCGATCCATGATCTTCAGCGCCTGGGCCACGCTTTTTCCTCTCTTGTAGGGACGGTCTTTGGCGGTTAGAGCTTCGAAGATATCGGCGATGGCAATGATCCTTGATTGCAGGGAAAGCTGGTCGCCTTTGAGCCCCAAAGGATAGCCGGTGCCGTCGAGTTTTTCATGGTGGGCGGCTGCATAATCAGCGACATGACGCATTTTTTTGGGAAAGGGCAGATGGGAAAGTATTTTTTGCGTAACAAGAACGTGGTTATTGACTATGCTTCTCTCTTCTTTAGTGAGTGTACCGCTCCGAATACATAAGTGATAAACTTCTTCGTCGGAAAGAAGCGGATACGACTTGCCGTTGTTGTTCCATTTGTGCTTGGCGATTTCTTTGATCCTTACGATTTTATCATCATCGAGAAATTCACTGCCGCTATTGGCTTCAACGAGAAACTGATAGTCCTCATCCAGTTCCTCGATTTTAGCCGCAATTTTCGCATCATGGGCATTTTTGATTATTTTTGACAGGTAATCCTTTTTAATTAATTCCATGCGTGTCTTTACATCATGGATGCGGTCATGCACTGCTTCGAGTTTTGTTGCTTTATCTATGACATATTCCGGTGTGGTAATTTTACCGACATCATGCAGCCACGCCGCAATCCGTAATTCACGCAACTGATCGTCGGATAATTGTGTCCCGGCAAATTTCCCATATTTGATGTTATTTATTTTCCGGGCCATAGTCATTGTCAGTTCGGTAACCCGGCGCACATGGCCGCCGGTATAGGGAGATTTTTCATCAATGGCCGTGGCAATTGTTCTGACAAATGATTCCAGCAGATTTTCCAGATCAAAAATCAGGCGGTTGTTGGAAAGAGCTATTGCCGCCTGAGAAGCTAAAGAGAGAACCATCTCCTGATATTCGGGAGAAAAGGATATTACCTTGCCCGTTGCCGGGTCCAGGGCGTTGAGCAGCTGTAAAACACCGATAATGTCATTTTCATGATTGCGCAAAGGAACGACCAGCATGGACTGGGAACGATAACCGGTATTGTGGTCGAATTCTTTTGTTCCTTCAAAGTTGAATCCCCCGGCATCATAAACATCAGCAATATTTACCGGTTCGCCGGAAATAGCTACATAAGCGGAGACATTGGCAATATTGGCGTTGCCGCCGGCATCCTTTAATTTTATGGACGGCCAGGTAATTTTCTCGCCGGTGCCGCCCATGCGCAAACTCAACGAATTATTCTGAACAATCGCAAAATTAAGTTCGGACTCGTCATCGGATATTATATAAAGCGTTCCGGCATCGGCATGAGTAAATTTGCACGCCTCATCCACTATCATTTCCAAAAGTCGATCCAGATTTTTTTCGGCGGAAAGGGCGATACCGATTTCGGTGAGTTTTTTGATCAAAATGCGCTGGTTTTCTGCAAATTGTTGAACTTCCGCAATGAGGCTGTCTAGAAACTTTCTTATTGAATAATAATCATTGAAGCCGCTGGAAAGAAGTTTTTCATTATTCGGACTCATGGATGGCCTTCTGTTATTCCATTTCCAAATCAAGCGCTCCCTTTGTTGGCAGCGAAGCCCGGCGTATGCCTCGTCGCCTCTGTCCCCCGCTGGCGGGGGTAGGGGGTGGTTGCCGCCGCGGTAGCATCATTGATTTGGAAACGGAATAAATCGTTGATTTAACGGATTACAACAGAAGATACTTCCTTTTCAAGGCGTTTTTTCATTTTTCCGAGTTCATCTTCCGAATAGGTTTTCTCTTCACCAAACTTATTATCCAGAGTTTTGCCCGGTATATATTTTTGCAAGGCATATCTTTTGGCGCCCGAAATCAGTTTCGCGATTTTAAAAATATCTTTAAGCGTAAGTTGTGACTGGACAATTGTCGTACGAAATTCATGGGGAATTTGGGACTTTAAAATAATCCTTATACTTTCCTCTATTTCTTTACAATCAACGGTTGCAGCAACAATGCTCTCATATTTCTCCAACGGCCCTTTTATATCCATGGCAATAAAATCAAGCAATTTTTCATCAAGAAGTGCTTTGATGACCTGGGGCTGGGATCCGTTGGTATCCAGTTTGACCACAAATCCCAATTTTTTTATTTTTTTTACAAAAGGCGCCAGATCATTCTGGATTGTTGGTTCACCGCCGGTTATTGTCACGCCGTCGAGTTTTCCCCGGCGCTCCTTCAGAAAATCCAAAACTTCTTTTTCCTTGAGACAGGGTTGAAACAACCGTGGATTTACCAGTTCGGGATTATGGCAATATGAGCATTTAAAATTGCATCCCTGTAAAAAAACATTGGCACAAATCAGACCCGGATAATCAATAAGTGATATTTTTTGTAAGCCGCCGATTTTCATTATTTACTTCCTTAATACTCTAACCGCAAAATACATGCAGAAAATGATCTTTCATTTTTAAATTATTATTTATGATGAACTAGTGAAAAGTTACAAAATTAGCAATTTTTAGAAGCTGAATTCCTGCCGCAGACCAAATTCTTCCTGCTTGCCTTTGTTCCATTGTTTAACCGGCCTCAGGTAGCCTACCACTCGGGAATAAACTTCGCAAAAATCATCACAGGTTGGACACTTTTCCTTTTCACCTTTTATATAACCGTGCGACGGACAAACACTAAAGGTGGGGGTAAAAGTTATATAAGGCAAATGATAAGAGTAACACATCTTTTTGATTAATCTTTTCACTGCTTCAGGATCGTCGATTCTCTCCCCGGCAAAGGTGTGAAATACCGTACCGCCTGTATATTTTACCTGAATCTCATCCTGCAAATCGAGTGCTTCAAAAACATCATCAGTATAGTTTACCGGCAATTGCGTAGAATTCGTATAAAACGGCTCTGCATGATTCTTTTTATCATCGCCGGCACAGATAATGTCGCTGTATTTTTCTTTATCAATCTTGGCCAGACGATAAGAAGTGCCCTCCGCCGGAGTCGATTCCAGATTATAATTATTTCCGGTTTCCTTTTGGAATTGGACCAGCTTTTTTCTCATGAAATCGAGAACCTGCTTAGTAAAAGCCTGACCTTCTTCCGAAGCGATATTGCTGCCTAATAGATTTAAACAAGCTTCATTCATTCCAACCAGTCCGATGGTGGAGAAATGGTTTTTCCAGTATTCGTTGAATCGTTCCTTCACACCGCGCAGGTAATAACTGGTATAGGGATAGAGATTGCCCTCGGTAAATTTTTCCAGAACTTTTCTCTTGGTCTCCAGGCTCTCCTTGGCCACTTCCATAAGTTTTTCCAGGTGCTGCAGGAATTCCTTCTTGGTCTTGGACAGATATCCAATACGGGGCATGTTAATGGTGATAACGCCGATAGATCCGGTCAGCGGATTGGAGCCAAAAAGTCCGCCGCCTCTCATCTCCAGTTCACGATTATCGATGCGCAGACGGCAGCACATACTGCGGGCATCTTCCGGATTCATGTCGGAATTGATAAAGTTGGAAAAATAAGGAACACCGTACTTTGCCGTCATTTCCCACAAATCATACATATTGGGATCGTCCCACTCAAAATCTTTAGTAATATTGTACGTGGGAATCGGGAACGTAAAAACTCTTCCCTTAGCGTCACCATCCGCCATAACCTGCAGGAAAGCTTTATTAAAAAGATCCATTTCCTTCTGGAATTCTTTGTAAGTCTCCTTTTGCGGCATACCGCCGACAATTACATTCTGATCCGCATAATATTTGGGAACGGTAACATCCAGTGTCACATTGGTAAAAGGTGTTTGAAAGCCGACTCTGGTGGGAACGTTAATATTGAAAATAAATTCCTGAAGCGCTTGTTTTACTTCCGTAAATTTCAATTTGTCGTAACGGATGAAAGGAGCCAAAAGGGTGTCAAAATTAGAAAAAGCCTGCGCTCCCGCCGCTTCCCCCTGTAAAGTGTAAAAGAAATTCACCACCTGGCCTAAAGCGCTGCGCAAATGTTTGGCCGGTTTGCTTTCCACCTTGCCGGAAACACCTTTAAAACCCTGTAAAAGCAGATCATACAAATCCCAACCGACGCAGTACACGGAAAGCAGACTCAAATCATGAATATGAAAATCGCCGTCATTATGAGCTTTTTTGATTTCGGGAGTATATATTTCATTGAGCCAGTAAACCTTGCTGACTTCCGAGGAAATATAGTTATTCAAGCCTTGCAGTGAATAATCCATGTTACTGTTTTCGTTAATCTTCCAATCAGCCTTTTTCAAGTACTGGTCAACCAGATCAACTTCCATCTTATTGGTAATTTCACGCAAACGGGCGTGCTGATCACGGTAAATAATGTAGGCTTTAGCCGTTTTGCGGTATGATGAAAGCAAAAGAACATCTTCCACGATGTCCTGAATTTCTTCTACATTAAAAACCTTGCTGTCGAACAATTTTTCGGCCAGATTTAAAACCTTTATGGTCAATTTACGGGCTTCCTGAACATCGAATTCACCTGTGGCGGCACCGGCTTTGGCAATGGCATTGGTTATTTTTTCCGCATTGAATTTGACCAGACGGCCGTCTCTTTTCTTAATTTTCGTATTCATTTGCCCCTCCGTAAACTTTTATTACTTAACCCCAACAATGCTACATATTGTGGTGTTCGATTATACTAACACTACATATAGTAATTATCAAGAGGAGAAATGAATATTTTTTATGAAATATCAAAAAGGCCTGTCTTATCTTTTGGATACATCACTTTAGGAAAAAAACATAACTTTAGAGGAGAAGTAATTCCATTTTCAAATCAATGATGATACCGCGGCGGCCCGACCACCCCCAGCCCCCGCCAGCGGGGGACAGAGGCGACGAGGCGTGATTCGACAAGCTCACCATGACCAACTATAAGCTTTAAGCCTGTCCTGAGCCTGTCGAAGGGCCAACAAAGGTAGCGCTTGATTTGGAAATGGAATAACAACTCTCCGGTTTACCCTGCAACCCGTTTGCCGACATACGCGCCGCCGCGCACATCCGTTCCCGTGTATTCTTCCACGACTTTCAATCCGGCATCGGACATGGCGGATATATACTCTTGCCGCGAAAAAAGACCGATTTCCATGGATTGCTTATGGTAGGTCACGTCATTATTTTTGCCGAGAAGATGGTGGAACGTGACCTCCACAATTTTTGCTTCCTTAAGACGAACCTGTTCCATGCGGGCGATTTTCAAATCCGGCTTATCAACGGCATC
>JBDKVD010000262.1:0-2859 GCA_039679325.1 Smithella sp. | reverse complement strand
GCCCGGTCAAAAACCTTACCGTCCATTTAGATACCACGGCAATAATAAAGGCCGCCGGATAAAATATAACCGAGGAGATCCGGATAAAAAACGCGATTCTCATGGCCATTATTTCTGCATGGTGTTGAAAAATACTGCGGTAAAGGATCATAAAAAACAATGTTGGAAACACGATGAGGAGCGAGAGCTGTTCGCCATGCACCGGCCCAAAGAATGAAATGAAAAGGCCTGTGGCTAAAGTAGAGCTGGTGATAATAGCCAGATTGGTGCCGATAATCGTTGTGGAAATAAACCACTCCGGCCGTTCCATCAGTTTCAGGGCCTGCCTTGAGGAAAAGGAACCGCGCCCGGCAAAAAATCGGATCTTATTTATATCAGATGATATTAAAGCTATTTCGCCGCCGGAATAAAGGGCTTCCAAAATGAAACAGATAAAAATGATTGCTACGGTTAAATATATACTCATATATTGTTAAATTTGCTCCGCAGTTCGTATTACCTTTATTTTCGATATCCTGGACTTGCCCACATTTTCTATGTGAAACGTAAAACCGTCGTATTCATATTCTTCACCTTTTGAGGGAAGGTTCCCAAATAAATGCAGGACAAATCCGCCGATCGTGTCGAATTCATCCTCCGGTAATTGCGCCTGCATTAAAGCATTGAACTGCTCCAACGGTAATTTGCCGGGCACAATAATGGTGGTTTCATCCAACCTCTCGCAACCGTTCTGGAAATCGCTGCATTCCGTAAATTCTTCTTCAAATAAATGCTCCAGAATGTCTTCAAGTGTAACCAAACCGGACACTCCACCGTATTCATCAACAATAATGGCAATTTGCATGTGGCTTTCCCGAAAATCATGTAAAAGCCCGTTGATGGTTTTCTCTTCAGGAACAAAATATGGCCTTCGAAGCAGCTTTTCTATGCTGTCCGTCTTTTTTTCCTGCAACGCGGAAATCAGATCACGGGCATAAAGAATCCCGATTATGTCGTCGCGATCACCGGCATAAACGGGCACTCTTTCGTGCCGCATCTTCACCACCCTGGCGGCTACTTCCTTCATCGTCATGCTCACAGGGAGACAAAACATATCCACCCGGGGCACCATAATATCGGTTACCGGTTCGTCGCCCAGTTCAAAAATTCTGTTGATCAGCTCTTTTTGTGACTCCTCTACAACCCCTGCACGACTTCCGGCATCGATGAGCGTCTTAAACTCACCTTCCGTCATCGGCTCGGCTCTCCGGGATTTACCGGAAGTAAAGCGACTGATGATGAAGTCCGAAAGTTTTTCCAATCCCATGATAAAAGGATAGACCAGACGGGAAAAAGCGGTAAGAAGAGGGGATGCGGCCGAAGATATCGGCATGGGGTAAACCACCCCGAATGTTTTGGGAACAGATTCACCAATCAGAAGAAGCGCCAAACTGGAAACAACAATAGCAATCAATTGCCCTTTAGCGCCAAAAAGACCAATGAAAAGAGCCGCCATTAAAATTGATATGCCGATATTTACGGCCTCATTACCGACAATAATGGTAATCAAAAGACGGCGACGGTTTCCCAGCAGCTTGCGGACGAACCCTAAAAACGGGTAATGGTCGAATTTCATCTTGTGCAGATGTAAATCCGTCAGAGAAAACAAAGCAGCTTCCGCCGAAGAGAAAAAACCGGAAAACAAAAATAATGTAAAGATTATAATTAATTGTAAGGGCAAATCCAAAGCTTCAGCCGTCCCGAATTGTTTTAATTTTTGTAATGTACCAGATTGGCAAGGGAAAAGACAAACACTTTATAATGATGTGGGTTTCTATTAATTGACTTAAAATTAATTATCCGTTATTCAGTCCGGCACAACAAATTTTGGAGATTGTAAAATGCCCAACATACTTTTAGTCGGCAACGGCGCCCGCGAACATGCCATGGCGGAAGCCATCATGCGATCGGCGGAAAAACCACTTTTATTTTCTTACATGAAAGCAAACAACCCCGGCATTGCATCGTTATCGGAAAAGATAAAAATCGGCGGCTATGCCGATCTGGCGGCAATTACTCTGTTTGCCCGGGAAAATAAAATTGAACTTGCCGTTATCGGCCCGGAAGACCCGCTTAACAACGGCGTTGTGGACGCCCTGGCGCAAATCGGCATTCCTGCCGTCGGTCCCAATAAAAGTCTGGCGCGCCTGGAAACATCCAAATCTTTTACCCGCGATCTGGTCAATAAATATAATATTCCCGGCAATCCGCAGTATAAAGTATTCACATCCATGGATGGAGTGGAGGAGTTTTTGAATTTCCTCGACGGCATTGTGTTGAAACCGGATGGACTCACGGGCGGCAAAGGCGTGCTGGTGCAGGGCGATCATTTTGCAACAAAAGAAGAAGCAATGAAATTATGCGCGCAGATTCTGCAGGAAAGTTCCTCCGTTATCGTCGAGGAAAAGTTTGACGGAGAGGAATTCTCCCTGCAGTGCCTGTGCGACGGCAAAACCGTTGTCGGGACGCCGCTGGTGCAGGATCACAAACGGCGCTTTGACGGCGACAAGGGACCCAACACGGGCGGCATGGGTTCCTATTCCCTCCCCGATCATTCCATGCCCTTTCTGAAGCCTTCGGATATTGAAGAAGGCCTGGAGATTACCCGTCAGGTCGCAGCGGCGCTTTTAAAAGAAACCGGCAGCCCCTATAAAGGCGTGATGTACGGCGGATTCATCGCCACGAAAAACGGTGCGAAGCTTCTGGAATACAACGCCCGTTTCGGCGATCCCGAAGCCATGAACATCCTGCCGCTTTTGAAAACGGATTTCGTGGTTATCTGCCGACACATCATCGACGGCACACTCGACAAGTTAAAAA
>JBDKVD010000261.1:0-7433 GCA_039679325.1 Smithella sp. | reverse complement strand
CGAAAGAAGTCCAGGATGATATAAAAATTATTCCTTATAAAATAACGGAAGCTTCCAATAGCGATGCCCAGGTTACGGTCAGAGGTAAAAATTACTCACCTGCGGAAATATCCGCAATGATTTTAACTAAGATGAAACAAACGGCGGAAGACTATCTGGGAGAAAAAGTAACCGATGCCGTTATTACTACCCCGGCTTATTTTAATGATTCTCAGCGTCAAGCCACAAAAGATGCCGGTCGCATTGCCGGATTAAACGTTTTGCGCATCATTAATGAACCGACTGCGGCGGCATTAGCCTACGGTCTGGATAAAAAGAAAGATGAAAAAGTAGCCGTTTTTGATTTGGGCGGTGGAACTTTTGATATATCCATCCTGGAATTGGGCGAAGGTGTTTTTGAGGTTAAATCCACCAACGGTGACACGCATCTGGGAGGCGAAGATTTTGATCAGCGCGTAATGGACTTCCTCGTGGCCGAGTTTAAGAAAGATCAGGGCATTGATTTGCGAAGCGACAAGATGGCGCTGCAGCGTTTGAAAGAGGCGGCGGAAAAAGCAAAGATGGAACTTTCCTCGGCTATGGAAACTGACATCAATCTGCCGTTTATTACGGCCGATGCTTCCGGTCCCAAGCATATGAACATTAAGTTGACCCGCGCCAGGCTGGAATCGTTAGTGGAAGAGTTGATCGAAAAAGTTGTTGGTCCCTGCCGGACTGCGCTTAAGGATGCTAATTTATCCACTAAAGATATAGATGAAGTAATTTTGGTCGGAGGTATGACCAGAATGCCACGTGTACAACAGAAGGTTAAAGAGATTTTCGACAGGGAACCGCATAAGGGTGTTAATCCCGATGAAGTTGTAGCGATCGGCGCCGCCATTCAGGGCGGAGTTCTGGCAGGAGATGTAAAAGATGTTCTCTTGCTGGATGTTACTCCGCTTTCCCTGGGCATTGAAACCCTGGGTGGAGTTATGACCAGATTAATAGAAAAAAATACAACGATTCCCTGCAAGAAGAGTCAGATATTTTCGACTGCTGCCGATAACCAGCCGGCAGTGAGCATTCATGTTTTACAGGGCGAGCGCCAGATGGCAGCCGACAACAGGACTCTCGGACGCTTCGAGTTGGTCGGCATTCCACCAGCGCCACGCGGTGTGCCGCAAGTAGAAGTAGCCTTTGATATCGATGCCAACGGTATTGTGCATGTCCATGCTAAAGATCTCGGTACCGGTAAGGAACAAAGCATTAAAATTACGGCGTCCAGTGGTTTGTCGGAAGCAGAGATTCAGAAACTGGTGCGCGATGCGGAAGCACACGCCGAGGAAGATAAAAAGCGCAAGGAGTTAATTGAAGCCAGGAACCAGGCGGATTCGATGGTTTACAGCGTAGAAAAAAACATCAAGGAATTCGGCGATAAAATTGATGCAGCAGAGAAAGCGAGAATTGAAGAAGCAATCACCAAAACCAAAAAAGCTCTGGAAGGTGATGATATTGACGCCATTAAGAAGGCACAGGAGGAAATGATGAATGTTTCTCATAAACTGGCCGAAGCCATGTATGCGAAAACTTCCGGCGGCCAGGGTGGCCCTGATGCAGGTGCAGGTGGTCAACAAGCCGGTCCCGAACAGGCAGCCGGGAAAAAGGATGAAGATGTAGTCGATGCTGATTTTGAAGATGTAAAATAATATCAAGTTAATTCCATTTAATTTAAAATTGGAATAAAATGTAGTTATTAAGCCCGGAGCTTTAAAATAAACTCCGGGCTTTTTTTATGGATTTAATCAGGTGTTTATTGTAATTTTTAACGGAAGGAAATTATATGCATGGCTTTTCTCTTTTCAGGAAATTGGTATTTCTGGGGCTGTTAATCGGGATGATTTTTTCTTCTCCTTTGTTTGCTGCACAAAAGAGAGTCGCATCATCCCGTGACACCGGATGTTCGGTGGTTCTTTTAAAGAATCAGGAATATTTTTCCGCTCTGACGGCGGCAATTGATGAAGCGAAAAGTGAAATAATCATGTCTTTTTTCCTTTTCAAAGCCGGGGTACACAAAAACAGCCTTCCTGACAGAATCTTGTCCCGACTTGTCCAGGCCGCGCGGAAAGGCGTCAAAGTTATAGTAATTCTGGAAAAATCCGGCGGCAATGATCGTAATCTTGATGCTGAAAACAATAGAACAAAGCAATTTCTTGAAGAAAAAGGCATAAAAGTGTATTTCGATTCACCGCAAAAAACGACGCATACAAAACTTGTTGTTATTGATCAGCGATTGGTTTTGTTGGGCAGTCATAATCTCACGCAGTCGGCGTTAAAATATAACAATGAAATGTCCCTGTTGATTGACTGGCCGGATTTGGCCAAAGAAGCACGCACTTATATGCTGGAAATTATCAAGGAGGCAAAATGAATTTTTATCGAATACTTGCGAAGATTTTCATTTTGCTCATGGTTTTTTTTCTTGCCTGTGGTGAAACTGTAATTGCCGCTGAAAGCCCCTTTCCCGCCACTCTGAAAGCGGGGGAAAAGGCCCAGCCGGTAAAAACAAGCCGGGAAGAGGGAAGTTGTCCTGCTTCTCAGGCCCCCGTCGGCTCACATGACCGCAATACAATCGGCTGCGTGCTTCCTCTTACCGGCAGACATGGCGAATCCGGGAACAAAGCTCTGGATGCAATATTACTGGCGGCAGGAATATTTAGTAAAAAAAATGAAAAACCATGGAGAATAGTTGCCGAAGATTCACAAAGGCTGCCGACGGTAATCAAAAATGCCGTAGAGCGTTTATCTAACACATGGAATGTTATTGCCATAATCGCCATTGCCGGTACGGCGGAAGCTCCTGATGCCGCCCGGGAAGCAGCCAAACAGAAAGTTCCGCTGATTATAATAACATCTACAGAAGGAATAACCAATGGCAGGGAGTATGTTTTTCAGCACTTCCTGACGCGTCCCCAGCAAGTCGGCGCTCTGGTGAAATATGCTGTAAATAATTTATATCATACAACTTTTTCCATCCTGTATCCCAAAGATAATTATGGGATTGAAATGACTAAAATTTTCAGCACGGAAGTAGACCGCCGCGGCGGTAAAATCGAAAGCGCAGTTCCTTTCGATAAAAAGCAAACGGATTTTACACAAGAACTTAATCAGGTCGTCAAGAACGGCATTAATATTGCAAAAAATTCTGATGCCGACAATCCGGAAATTCAGGTTCAGGTTCCAATTGATTTTGAAGCTTTATTCATTCCGGATTCATATCAAAGGGCAAAAATGATAGCATCACAGCTTGCCTTTTATGATGTGAAGAGCTTTACCCTTTTGGGGACAAGTTTCTGGAATTCTTCAGATTTGCTGAAGAAAGATGCAGCATGTTTAGAGGGAGCCGTATTTGTTGATAGTTTCTTTGTTAACAGCTTTTCGCCGGAAATAAATGACTTTGTGGATATTTATTATGCTGCTTACAGCCGAAAGCCGGAGAATATAGAAGCTTTATCTTATGATACGATGGGAATGATTATTCGTGTGTTGGAGGATAAAACTATTTCCACGCGAAAGAAGTTTGCAGCCGGATTCAGGCAGATAAAAAATTATAAAGGGGTTACCGGAGATACGTCTTTTTCTGCGGATAGAGTCAGCCAAAAGACGGCCTTTATTCTGCAAGTAAAGGATGGGAAAATAGAGCAGGTGCGGTAGCTGAGTACCAAGGTTGCATTCTTTGCCTAACTTTGTTGGCCCTTCGACAGGCTCAGGACAGGCTTATCATTGAGTCAGTCATGGTGAGCTTGTCGAACCCCGCCTGAGGAGCCTGTCCCCCGCTGGCGGGGGTTGGGGGTGGTTACCTAAGCTCATGCTTTGAATGCAACTTGGTATGAATATGGGAAGGGTGGGCAATATTTGTTATGAGATTTTTACTGACCAACGATGATGGAATTTACGCAAAAGGATTAAGCGTTCTTTATTCCGAGCTGTCCTCCGAGGCGGATTGCCTGATTGTTGCTCCGGAAATAGAACAAAGCGCCGTAGGACACGCCATTACTATTACCCGTCCGCTGATGGTGCGGCGGGCCATGAAAAACGGTCAATTTTTAGGTTACGCCGTTTACGGCACTCCGGCGGATTGTGTTAAACTGGGCATCAAAGAGCTTTCCGATAAACCGGTGGATCTGGTTGTGTCCGGAATAAATCTTGGTTCTAACGCCGGCATCAACGTTCTTTATTCCGGTACGGTATCAGCGGCGACGGAAGCGACAATTATGGGAATTCCGGCATTGGCGGTTTCTCTGGATACCCGTAAAGATGCCGACTACACGTTTGCCGCCCAATTTGTCCGTAAAATGGTGCGCTTATTAGTGAATAATTCCAGGCTCAGCAACACCGCCATTAATGTGAATATCCCGGCCCTGCCCCGGGAAAAAATAAAGGGAGTAGTCGTTGTCCCGCAGGGAAGAACTAATATTATAGAAAATTTTGAAAAACGGATCGATCCCCGGGAAAATGTTTATTACTGGATTTCCGGTTGGTCGCATGCAGAACGGACAGAGGAAAACACGGATGTCGGCGCTCTTGCGGAGGGGTTTATTACCATTACTCCGATTCAATATGACTTAACAAGATATGACATGTTGGGCTCACTCCAGGATATTTTAAGCACCAACGGTTGATTTTTTAATGATGATATTAAAAAATTTCGATAGGCTAAAAATTGTATAAGGGGCTGTTTGCATGGAAGAAAAGTCAAAAACAAAGAAACAATTGATTTCCGAATTGTCAGCGCTGCGTCAGAAAAATACAGCTTTAGAAGAAGCTTTAGCTCTCCTTGGCAGTGATGAAAAAGCGTTGTGGAAGAACACAGAAATATATCGCATATTAATCGAGAACAGCCACGACATTATATATACACTGAACCCGCAGGGGGTATTCACTTTTGTATCTCCCAGTTGGACCTCGCTTTTGGGACATCCGGTAAATGAGGTTGTTGGGAGACCGTTTCAGCAGTTTGTTCATCCGGATGATGTTGGTGTATGTGAAGGGTTTCTGAAAAAGGTGATAGAAACTAATCAACGGCAGGCTGGTGTCGAATACCGCGTAAAGCATACCGACGGTTCCTGGCGCTGGCATACATCAAATGGAGCTCCTGTGAAGGATGAATCCGGTATCGTTATCAGTTACGAGGGGATCGCGAACGACATTACCGCCCGTAAGCAGGCCGAGGAAGCCCTTAAAGAATCCCAGCAAGAGTTGTCGGACATTATTGATTTTTTGCCGGATGCAACTTTTGTCATTGATAAAGAAGGAAAGGTCATCGCCTGGAACTTGGCCATGGAAGAGATGACCGGAATCAAAGCGGCAGACATGATTGGCAAGGATAATTATGAATACGCCCTGCCTTTTTATGGCGAGAGAAGACCTATTCTTATTGATCTTGTTTTACAGCCCAGGAAAGACATTGAAACAAGATATAGTAGAATGCATAGAAAAGAAATGTCCATGGGAGCTGAGGCGCATATACCGTTTTTTAGGGGAAGAGAGGTATATTTTTTCGGGAAGGCGAATGTTTTGCGTGACTCCAGGGGAAATATTGTCGGCGCCATTGAATCCATCCGCGACGTAACTGTAAGAAAGCAGGCGGAAGAAGCCCTTAAAGAATCCCAGCGACAGTTATCCGATATTATAGATTTTTTGCCGGATGCAACCTTTGTCATCGATAAAGAAGGGGCCGTGATTGCCTGGAACCGGGCCATGGAGGAGATGACGGGAATCAATGCCGCTGATATGCTGAACAAAGATAATTACGAATACTCGCTGCCTTTTTATGGTGAGAGAAGACCGCTTCTTATTGACCTCGTTTTGCAACCCAACAAAGATATTGAGGAGAGCTATACCAGAACGGATAGAAAAAATATGTTTTTGGAAGCCGAGGCGCATATATCGTCCTTTAGGGGAAGGGATGTTTATCTTTTCGGGAAGGCGAATATTTTGCGTGACTCCAGGGGAAATGTTGTCGGCGCCATTGAATCCATCCGTGACGTAACTGTAAGAAAGCAGGCGCAGGAGGCTTTAAAATATTCCGAGGAGCGGTTTTCCAAAGCATTTAATATGAGTCCTGCTCCAACTACGATCAGTACGATTGATGAGGGCAGATTCATTGATGTTAACGACAGTTTTCTACGTATGTTAGGTTATTCCCGCGAAGAAATAATCGGGCGTACTGTTGCGGAGTTATCCGTATGGCCTGACGATAATCGTCGGCGGCATATAACCAGGAAGTTGATTGACGAGGGGGTTTTGCGGGGAGAGGCGATTCATTACCAGACAAAAGCACACGAGATTAGGAAGTTACTCGTATCTGCCGAAATTATTGTCCTCGAGGGAAAGAAATTTGTTCTGGCCATATTTTACGATATCACCGATCAGGAAAGACTTGAGTCCCAACTTCGCCAGTCTCAGAGATTGGAGGCCATCGGTACCCTTGCCGGCGGGATTGCGCATGATTTTAACAATATACTTGGCGCGGTGATGGGCTATACGGAAATGGCCCTTGGAAAACCCAATGTTGATGATCATCTTAAACGCTATCTCCAGCACATTTTCAAGGCCAGCGAACGGGCAAGAGACCTGGTGAAACAGATTCTCGCTTTCAGCCGCAAGAGTGATGAGAAGCTGATGCCCCTGCGGGTAAGCCCTATAATCAAAGAAGTTCTGAAACTCCTCCTCGCAACCCTGCCTTCGACAATAAAAATCAGTCAGAATATCTATTCCGACTCGGATACCGTTCTTGCCGACCCGACGCAAATCCATCAAATACTGATGAATTTGTGCACCAATGCATCCTGCGCCATACCGGAGAAAAAGGGAGAAATAAAAGTAAGTCTGGCTTCTGAAAAAATTGAATCAGATATTTCCTTCGGTTTAGATTCCGGCATGTACTTGAAGCTGGCGGTAAGCGATACGGGAATCGGTATGGATACGAAGACGATGGGAAGGATATTCGATCCCTTTTTCACAACCAAGAAACCCGGCGAAGGAACCGGTTTGGGGCTTTCGGTGGTCTACGGGATTGTAAAGAGCTACGGCGGAACAATTACCGTACAAAGCGAGGTTGGAAAAGGGACGGAATTCTGCGTTTACCTGCCGTTATTTATGAAAGCGGAAAACCATGAAGAAAAGCCGGTAGAATCCATGTCCGGAGGAAAGGAACGCATCCTTTTTGTGGATGATGAAGAAGCGCTGGTTGAACTTGGGGAAAACGTATTGTCCAGTCTGGGTTATGATGTTGTCGGGAAGAAGAACTCTCTAGAGGCGTTGGAACTATTTAGCGCCTTCCCGGAAAAGTTTGATCTGGTTGTTACCGACATGACCATGCCCAATATGACCGGCATCGATTTGGCCCAAAAAATCCTGCGGATTAAGCCCGGAATACCGATTATCCTCTGTAC
>JBDKVD010000260.1:0-6148 GCA_039679325.1 Smithella sp. | reverse complement strand
CTCATTATTGCCGTCGTTGCCCTGCTTATTGTCGGGCCTAAAAAGCTGCCGGATCTGGCCAAAACTTTAGGCAAGGGATTCAATGAATTCCGTAAAGCTACCGACGGCATCACCGACGACCTGAAACAAACCATGCAACACGATGACAAGCCCAAAGATAAAGATGAGGAATGGAAGGATTCGCTTTTATTTAAGAAACCTGATCAGGAAGAATCTAAACCGGCTGAGCCAGATGAGACAACCAGAAAATCATAACCGTTTATACATCTTTGCCCCTATCTTAATAATAATTAATCCACACAGGTGATTATGGAAGATACCGAAGACATTCAAGACCAAAAAATGTCGCTTACCGAACATCTAATCGAATTACGCAAAAGGCTTACCCGCGCGCTTGTAGCCGTGGGCATAGTCTTTTTTGCCTGCTACTATTATAAAGACTGGATTTTCGACATTGTTGCCCAACCATTAACCTCCGTATTGCCGAAAAACAGTTACCTTATATACACGGGCCTCACGGAGGCATTTTTCGTTTACATGAAACTGGCTTTTTTTTCCTCCGTGATCATTACCAGCCCTTTTATTCTTTATCAGATATGGAAATTCATTGCGCCCGGCCTGCTTCCCGACGAAAAAAAATTAGTTGTTCCTTTTGTAATCTCTTCCAGTTTGCTTTTTGCCGGCGGCATCCTCTTCGGCTATTTTATTGCCTTGCCGCCCGCGTTTGAATTCTTTGTCAGCTTTAACAGCAAATATCTCCAGGCGATGATTTCCTTCAGTCAATATCTATCTCTCTTTGTGACATTTTTACTCGGTTTTGGTTTATCTTTTGAATTACCCGTCTTTATGTTCTTCCTGGCTAAACTGGGAATTGTCAATTCAAAAATGTTGGCCAAGCAAAGGCGCTACGCCATTTTGGTTATTTTCATTGTGGCCGCAATTCTGACACCTTCTCCTGATGCCTTAAGTCAGATATTAATGGCAATACCACTGCTCTTTCTATATGAAGTAAGCATAATTGTTGCAAAATATGTCGAAAAGAAGAAAATAGCAGCCGTAAGCAACGAAGAAGAATAATTGGTAAAATAATGCCTTACAGTCAAAAAGAAAAAGCAGCACAAGTCAGAAGGAAGAACCATTCCGGGCTCCTCATTTTTTCTCTTGTATTAACAACACTGATTTTATTTTTTACCGTGGCGGGAGCCGCCTTCTATTATGTCCTTATTATGGATTTACCCGGTATCGATGCACTTAAGGATTATCGTCCCAATATTTCTTCGCGTGTTTACGACGACAACAACGAATTAATCGATGAATTCTTTACGGAAGACCGTAAGATTGTAAAGATCAGTGAAATACCCGAAATCATTCCCGCCGCCTTCATTGCGGCAGAAGATTCCCGGTTCTATCAACATCGGGGCATCGACATACAAAGTATTTTCCGTGCCGTCTTTAAAAATTTTGAAGCAGGGCATATTGTTCAGGGGGCCAGCACAATAACACAGCAAATCGCCAAAATGATGTATCTGTCGCCGGAAAAAAAATACACGCGCAAAATCAGGGAAGCTATTCTTGCTTACAAAATTGATACATACCTGACCAAAGAAGAGATTCTGAACTTGTATCTGAATCAGATTTATCTGGGGCACGGCACCTATGGAGTTGAGGCGGCGGCGCTTGGTTATTTTGGTAAAAATGCCCGGGCGCTGACTTTGCCCGAAGCTGCAATGCTTGCCGGTCTTCCCAAGGCGCCGACCACCTATTCGCCCTTGCTTCATTTTGATAAAGCGAAGGAAAGACAGGTTTATGTTTTGCAACGCATGATGGAAGACGGTTACATTTCGGAAGCCCAGATGAGGCGGGCAATTTATACGCCGTTGAAACTGAGGCCGATACGACCGAAAGACAAAGTTGCCGCTTATTTTGTCGAACATGTACGCCGTTACGTGCAGGAAAAATATGGCGCCGACGTCCTTTATAAAGAAGGACTCTCTATTTATACAACCCTGAATTTATCCGCGCAGAAAGCAGCCTACGAAGCGATGGAACTGGGATTGATGGAACTGGAAGAGCGGGAAAATTATGAACACGGTCTCGTTCAAGGCGCGCTCTATTCAATGGATGCAAATACCGGTGCTATCCTGGCCATGGTGGGTGGCCGCGATTTTAACAAAAGCGAATTCAATCGTGCAACACAGTCACGCCGGCAACCGGGATCGGCTTTCAAACCTTTAATCTATACGGCAGCTTTTGACAAAGGCATGAATCCTTCAACACGTTTTGTCGATTCACCCATTGCATTTCAGGACGCAGCGCAACAAGACGGACTCTGGACGCCGAAAAATTACGATGGGAAATTCCTGGGCCTGATAACAATGAGAGAAGCACTCGTGCACTCCCGCAATATTGTCACCATCAAAATTTTGCAGGACATCGGCGTTGATTATGCAGCCTCCTATGCCATAAATATGGGTATCACTTCTCCCATTGACAGAAATTTATCGATGGCTCTGGGGTCTTCCGGCGTAACGCTGCAGGAACTGGTGCGTGCTTACGGTGTCTTAGCCAATGGCGGCAAGAAAGTTACGCCATATTTCATAAAAAAAATTGTTGATCGTACAGGTAATATTTTTGAAGAAACAAAAATCCAGGCGGAACAGGCTATTGACCCCCGTATTGCATTCATGACAACTTATGTCTTGCAGGATGTTGTGCAAAGAGGTACGGGCACACGAGTCAAAAGCATCGGTCGCCCGGTTGCCGCCAAAACCGGAACAACAAATGACATGCGTGATGCCTGGTTCCTGGGGTATACTCCCTCGGTAGTTACCGGCGTCTGGGTGGGTTTTGACCAGGAAAGATCTTTAGGAGGACAGGAAGTCGGCGGGCGGGCGGCAGCACCCATCTGGCTTTATTTCATGGAGAAGTTTTTGGAAAACAAGCCTGTGGAAACCTTTCCTGCACCACAAGGAATTGTTTTTGTTAAGGTTAATCCCAAAACAGGCCTGCCGGCCAGGGCGGCTGAAAATGGAGCGATCTTCGAATGCTTTCTGGAAAATGTACACACTGCAGAAAGAGCCGAGGAGAAAGCCGACGAGAAAGAAGAATTGTTCCGATAAAAATAATTCATCTTGTTAAATAATATTCATAAAGTGTCTTGACAAACTTTTTTTTTTCCGTTAAAAAAAACCACTTTTTAAATAAATGGGATGAAATAAAAAATGTACCTTAAAGATTTAGTTGGCGGCAACAGCCTGGTTATTAGCAACGTAAGGGTGCTCGTAGTAGTACTCGGGGGTCTGCCGCTGAGTGTCTTTAAGAAATAAATTAAAGATACAAGCCGCGGGCCCCTAAAACCCGCGGCTTTGTCGTTTAAAAGAACAAAAGAGAAACAAAGCCGCTTTTTCGAGAAAAGGAATAGCGGCTTTTTTAATTTAATGAGACTTGGTCTTTTTCAGGCGAAGCCGTAAAAAAAGACCTTAGTCGAATTTATCCTGAGCGAATGAAATGAGCCGAAGGATCTCATTAAAAAAGCTGAATAAAAAATTATATAAATTAAGATTGGTTTTGGAGGTATTTTAAAATGAAATTGAAAGGGACAGAAATTCTGCTGAAAATGCTGGAAGAGGAGGAAGTGGATATCATTTTCGGATATCCGGGTGGCACGGTTCTGGATATTTATGACAAACTTTATAGCAGCAGCAAAATAAAACATATTTTAGTCCGCCACGAGCAGGGTGCGGTTCATGCCGCCGACGGATATGCCCGTGCCACCGGGAAGGTGGGCGTGTGCCTGGTTACTTCCGGCCCCGGCGCGACCAATACGGTTACCGGAATAGCAACAGCCAACATGGATTCCATACCGCTGGTTGTTTTCACCGGACAGGTGCCCACAACCCTGATCGGCAATGACGCCTTTCAGGAATGCGATATCACCGGAATTACGCGCCCCTGCAGCAAGCATAATTTTCTTGTCCGCAATATAGAAGAATTGGCTTCAACCATTAAAGAGGCTTTCCATATCGCCCGCACAGGCCGGCCCGGACCCGTTTTAGTCGATTTGCCCAAAAACGTAATGGCTTCTGAAACTGATTTTGATCCGGCCAATATCAAGATTAGAAATCTTGAGACTGCCCATAAACCTGCACCGAAGAAAATGGCCAAAGTCTTTGAAATGATTATGAACGCTAAAAAACCGTTGATCATGATCGGCGGCGGCGTCATTCTGGGCAAAGCCTCGTCCGAGCTCACCGAATTGGCCAGAAAATATCAAATCCCGGTCACGGGAACTTTAATGGGCATCGGCGCCTTTCCGGGAACTGATCCCCTGTGGCTGGGCATGCTGGGTATGCATGGAACATACTACGCCAATATGGCCATCAGCCACTGCGATTTGCTGATTGCCGTGGGAGTGCGTTTTGACGACCGCGTTACCGGTACAATTGAAACTTTTGCTCCCAACGCCAATATTATCCAAATTGATATTGATCCTTCCTCCATCAACAAAAATGTATTGGTCGATTTACCGATTATCGGGGAAACCAAAACGGCTTTGCAAGATATGATTACATTTTTAGCAGAGCATAATTATGCGCTGCAGGCGGACGAACGCAATGAATGGCTGAATCAGATCGCCGAATGGCGCAAGAAGGTTCCGCTGACATATCAGCAAAACGGCCAGATAATTAAACCGCAGCATGTTATTGAAACGCTCTATAAGATAACGAAAGGCAATGTCATTATTACAACGGAAGTCGGACAGAATCAGATGTGGACGGCGCAGTTCTTCCCCTTCGACAAGCCCAATACGCTGATCACCTCCGGTGGATTGGGAACAATGGGCTACGGGTTGCCCGCCGCCATCGGCGTGAAATGCGCCTTTCCCGACAAACATGTTGTGGATATTGCCGGTGACGGCAGCATCCAGATGAACATCCAAGAGTTAGCCACAGCCGCACAATATAAAATTAATGTGAAAATAGTGCTTTTAAACAACAGTTATCTGGGCATGGTGCGTCAATGGCAGGAGCTTTTCTATGACAAGCGTTATTCCAACACCGACATGACTTATGCGCCCGATTTTGTCAAATTGGCCGAGGCTTACGGCATCGCCGGTTTGCGTGCCACAAAGCCGGAAGAAGTCGAACCGACGCTGACCGAGGGCCTTGCCCTGGATAAACCGGTGTTGATGGATTTCCGCATTTCGCGTGAAGAATGTGTTTATCCCATGGTGGGACCAGGCTCATCCATTACGGAGATGAGATTAGGCACCAGAGAAATGATTAATTAAGGTTGATATGGAGGAATAATGGAAAAGAAAGAGCATATAATTTCAATATTAGTGCATAATAAACCGGATGTGCTGGCCAGAATTGCCGGAACGCTCGGCGGCAAAGGATATAACATCGAAAGTCTGTCCGTTAACACCACTACTTCCTATGAAATATCCAAAATCGTTATGACATCGATCGGCAATCAGGCCACTATCACCAGGATTGAAAATCAACTGCGCAAGATCGTCGATGTAACTCAAGTGGATGACTTAACCAACGTGGAGTCGATTCACCGTGAAATGATTCTGGTGAAGATGGCTTTGACGGAAGAGTCCAAAGATAAAATAGAAAATTTGATTGACACACACAAATGGAAAGTAATAGTGTCAACGAATTCTTATCTTATTTTGGAAATAACCGGAGATAAACCGCAAATCGATTTTGCTCTGGCCCGACTGGAACCGCTGGGTATCTCTGATATAACCAGAACGGGTATTGTAGCATTGAAATTAGACGACTAGCATTATTAACACAATTACAGGGGGAGGTTATGGCACAAATAAATTTTGGTGGTACTTTAGAAGACGTTATTACAGCAGATGAATTTCCCATAAAGAAAGCTCAGGAAGTTTTAAAAAATGAGGTTATTGCAATAATTGGTTATGGCGTTCAAGGCCCGGCACAGGCTTTTAATATGAAAGACAATGGTATTAATGTCATTATCGGCCAGGCCCAGGAAGATAAGCCTTACTGGGATAAAGCCATAGCCGACGGCTGGATTCCCGGAGAAACTCTTTTCCCGATAGAAGAAGCGGTAGAGCGCGGCACGATTATTCAATATCTGGTTTCCGATGCCGCCCAGATGATGCTCTGGC
>JBDKVD010000259.1:0-5262 GCA_039679325.1 Smithella sp. | reverse complement strand
AGGGCTCGTCGTTTTTTAAGAAACTGACGAAACTCTCTATGTCCCACATCAGTCTTGGCTATTGACCGTTCCAAGACCGGAATAGCTTCATTCAGCATTGCAATACTTTCTTGCGTTTCCTCGTCGGTCAATTCAAAAGTCAACATTTTCTCAAGACGCTTTATCAGCCCATCTACGAAATCTCGTCGTTTTTTAAGAAACTGACGCCACTCTCTGTGTCCCAGATCAGTCTTGGCTATTGACCATTCCAGCGGCTCAATAACTGCCTTCAGCAATTCACGGGTTTCTGCCGCTTCCTCTTCCGTAAATTCAATGGTAACCATCACATACCTCCTTTCGCTTCTAAGTCGAAAGTTGCTGCTCATTTACCCGATTACGACAGACATATCAACTTTCCACTTGCTATGCACACAACGGGGAAACAACCTGTTCCTAATCGCTGTATTCGAAATATTCATGTAAGAATATAAACAAATGAAAACCGCGATGCCGTATCGCTGTTAACTGGAGTCATTTTTAAAAGATTTGGTCTATTTTGGGGCGGTACGCCACTAAGACCCTATTCTTCTTCAATCACTAACACCCAGTACTAAGACTCCTCGTGCACCGCAGTATTTTCTTTTCATTACTAATTTATCCTGCTTTATCCCTTTGTCAAGGGATGGCTATTTTGTTACAACGTTAATAATAACTATTGTTTCCGGTTTTTTACTTCAACTTTTTTCATCAAAATTTTCAATCTAAACCCTTGACTTAAGGAAAAACAGCATTAAGTTATTGCTAACTTAATGGAGAATCATAAAGGTGAGTGATGTGAGGTTAAAAACTTACATAGTCATCATAGGTGATTGCCATTAAGGGGTGGTGAAAGGAAAGGCAAGTCAATCTATTTAGATTTGACCTACGCTTTGACAGCAGTTGGAGGCACATACAACTGTAGCGTAAAAGTAGCCTTTCCTTTTTTATTTATATTTTCCTTTAACCTTTCTCTTCCTTTTTGATCGAATTACCTTAT
Organism: Smithella sp.; assembly: GCA_039679325.1. Classification (GTDB taxonomy): domain Bacteria; phylum Desulfobacterota; class Syntrophia; order Syntrophales; family Smithellaceae; genus MVRV01. The sequence goes on along the minus strand of JBDKVD010000259.1, from coordinate 4,247 downwards.
AACTAAGCCAATAAAAAAGAGTGCCACGGGAGTTGAGCCAGCGTCAACACCATTGTTATTAAGCTTGCGTATTATGACGCAAGTCGCCACCCAGATAGCCTCGGTTGTCAATTATTGGATGAAGGCCATGACATGTCATTAGTTCAAGACGTTCTCGGGCACATGAACACCTCAATGACCAAACGCTATGCAAAAAGGGCCGCAAAGAAGATTGCTCAGGTGCTGTCAATGCGCCGGAAAAGTTGCGGTAGAAAATAATCCTGTTAGTATTGAAAATAATTAAATATAGATTATTGATCAGGTAAAATTTGAAGTTGACTTGGTGCATCCGAAGATTTCAAGATTTGTAATCAGTTTGCCGTTGTTCTCTAGGCTATAGTCAAAAAGATACTTCCCCATTATCGAATTTTTCTTTGAAGGCGTTAGTAATTCCTTCTAACCACCGAGCTTTTGGATATTCAGTTCTGATTAATCTGTCCAGTAAAACGAAATCCTTTTCGCCCTTTTCATTTGTGAATTCTATTATCTCAAATCTAGTCATTGTTTCCACCACCGACCTTAGTTTTTTAGGATTCCCAAAGGTCGGCTTTATTTAATTTTTTATTTAAACTTAAATAGCATATACCTCTTCTTTGTTTTTTACACGACATTTCTCAAGAATTTCCGATGCGCCGCAAAAGTTGCGGTGGAACTGCGGTAGAAAACAAACCTATAATTACTGAAAATTACTAAAATTAATGGTGGAGGCGGCGGGAGTCGAACCCGCGTCCGAAAACCTTCCGCTGCAGCTTCTACGTACGTAGCCTTCGTTTTAGAACCTTCGCGCTGGATTGCTCCCTAAGGCCGGATCGTCACCGCGCTATCCTGTAAATTTTGGCCGCCCTCCCCCAGGCAAGAAGTTTGGTTATCCTGTCTTAATGACGTCCCAGTCCAGCCAACAGGCAAGCCGGGTAGAACGTTAGCCGTCTAAGCGGCTAAAGCGTAATCGTAGTTTTCTGCGATTATATGTTTCCTACCTATTTAACGAGGCCTGTAGGAACCTCGGTACGCTTCTACAACTTCAAATGTCCCCGTCGAAACCGTGACGCCCCCTTAATTTTTGATTTTTATTAGGCTTAATATAGTATGCCGCCAGGCTTTTGTCAAAGAAAACCACCTTACTCTTGGCCATGCAACAATTATAGGTCAATAACAACCATCGATTTTTATGCTTTTTCTTTTTTCTTTTCCGCCAGACGCATCTGCCTTCTTTCCGCTGCCTCTGCATTGCGATGCTGATCTTCGGGCGTCTCCAGTATCAGCGGCGGCAGTTGGATTGGCCGTTTGTTGGCATCGAGCGCTACATAAGTCAGGTAGGCGGAACTTGTATGTCGCTTCTCACCGGTAACAAGATTTTCCGCCTCTACACGAACACCGACTTCCATTGATGTCCGTCCGACATAATTCACCGCTGCTTTCAGTGTTAAAAAATCACCAATAAAAACAGGGTGATGAAAATCTATCCGGTCAATGGAGGCTGTCACCGTATAAGCTTGCGCATGACGCGTGGAAGCTACTCCTCCCGCAGTATCAATCAGCTTCATAATATCGCCACCGTGTACGTTGCCCGCCGGATTAGCATTTTGCGGTATCATGAGCTGCGCCATAACCACCTTGCTTTCACTTACTTTTTTTTCTTCCATCATCTGTATCCCGATTAAACTTTTATCTGCTTGGATTTAAAATCACGGGCGAGTGTGCGGCGTTCCTCCCGCAGCTTGATATCCTCGCGGCGGTCATATATCTTTTTACCTTTACCAATACCTATTTCCACTTTCACCTTGCCGTTTTTGAAATAAAGTTTCAGCGGTACAAGCGCCAGACCTTTCTCCCGTGATTTACCATAAAGTTTTTTGATTTCTCTTTTATGCAGCAGAAGCTTGCGCGCCCGCAACGGCTCATGGTTAAAACGATTGCCGTGATCATAGTGACCGATGTGCATTTCCCGCAAAAAGACTTCGCTATCCTTTACTACAGCGTAACTGTCTTTTAAATTCGCCTTGCCGCTCCGCAGTGCTTTGACTTCCGTGCCGGTCAGGACAAGTCCGGCCTCATAGATATCGTCGATATCATAGTTAAGGCGTGCTGTCTTATTGGATGCGATAAGTTTTTGTGCGGTGTTTTCTTTTGCCATGGTTCAATTTTACATTAAAATCAGTTTAAAGCCATTCATTTTTTTGGCAGTGACATCAAATAATCCGGTTTTACATGGCTCATGGCCTGGAAAATATTATGACGGATGTCCTTGTTTTCGCGCTCCAGTTCATTCAAAAGCTTTTTGATATAAATCCGCCGTGAATTTTCAGAGCTTGGGCATTCATTTTTCACCGTCGGAAATTGCTGCTCCCGGCTGTATTTCTTGACCAATTCCTCGGTCAAATAAGCCAATGGCCGGATAATGTGCAGCTTTCCACCGAATATTGTTTGATTGGGCATCATTGTGCTGATTTCCCGTCCATAAAACATATTGAGCAACAGAGTTTCAATAATGTCGTCTTGATGATGGGCAAAAGCGATCTTGTTACAACCTTTTTCCTCTGCTATTTCGAAAATTCTTTTACGCCGCAGCCGTGAACACAAAAAGCAGGGATTTTTCTTATTGTACTCGCTGTGCGCCAGCAACCCGATGTCCGTTTTCTCCAGCACATAGGGGTAATTATTTTCCTGCAAATACTTTTCCAGTTGATTGTACGCAATATAGTCCGGATCAAAACCCATATCGATATTGACGGCGATAAAAGAAAAACCGGGCACAAAGATCATTGGTGAGTCCAATAAATCCAACAGGGCAAAGCTGTCTGCGCCGCCGGATACACCGATCAGCAGCCGGTCGCCTTCCTCGATCATTTTAAAATCCAGCACAGCCTTTTCCAGCCATTTTTTTAAGTGGAGAAAAAGTTTTGTGTTTTTCTTTTTTTTGACATCATCGGTCTGCATATTGTGTAAAAATGTTCCTTTCGCTTAAAAACATATTCTCTTTATCTGAGTTCTTCGGAGGAATCAAGAGAGACTAACATGTAACAGCTTACCCCTGCTCGATAAAACTTTTGGGCGACAGACTTCTGAGATTATCAAACGGTTTTAGCCGCCGGAAAAATCGAATTCGATTTGAAATTGGAATCATATTATCAACTTGAAATACTACAGACTCTCTGCTATAGAGGCAAAAAAAATTAGGAGAAGATTATGCCGGAAATTATCAATATTCACGCGCGGGAAATTCTGGATTCCCGCGGAAACCCGACCGTCGAAGCGGAAGTTAGCACAATATCAGGATTTACAGGACGGGCTGCCGTTCCTTCCGGCGCTTCCACCGGTGAGCATGAAATGCTGGAACTCCGTGACGGCAATAAAAAAAGATACAACGGCAAAGGCGTACAAACTGCCGTCAATAATATTCTGCATAAAATCGGGCCGGAAATAGTCGGCATGGATTGCCGCAGGCAGCGCGACATCGACTATGCGATGATTGAACTCGACGGAACACCCAATAAGGGAAAGTTCGGCGCCAATGCAATACTCGCCGTGTCGATGGCAACAGCGAAAGTAGCGGCGGAAATCTCCGGATTACCGCTTTACAGGTACCTGGGCGGTGTCAATGCCAAAGACCTGCCTGTTCCCATGGCCAATATTTTAAACGGCGGCCAGCACGCCGACAACAATGTTGACATTCAGGAATTTATGATCATGCCGGCAGGCGCAGTCAATTTCCGCGAAGGAATCCGTATGTGCGCCGAGGTTTTTCATTCTCTGAAATCCGTTCTTAAAGCCAAAGGATACAACACGGCAGTGGGCGATGAAGGCGGATTTGCCCCCAATTTGCAGTCTAATGAAGAAGCGCTCAGCGTAATTATGACTGCTATTGAAAAAGCAAATTACAAACCGGGTCAGGATATCATGATTGCTCTGGATGCTGCGGCCAGCTCCTTTTATTCCAAAGGCAAGTATGTTTTGGCGGCGGAGAAAAATCCCCAGAAATCAGCGGAGGAAATGGTTGCTTTCTATGCCGACCTCGTTGCAAAATATCCTATTATTTCCATTGAAGACGGCCTGGCGGAAGATGACTGGGCCGGCTGGAAGATGCTCACTGATGCATTGGGCAACAAAGTGCAAATTGTCGGCGACGATCTCTTTGTAACCAATGTCAACCGTCTGGAAAAGGGCATTGGCCTGGGCATTGCCAACTCCGTTTTAATTAAGCTCAATCA